>WFTX01000001.1 GCA_015485235.1 Nitrospirota bacterium
CTATACGCTGTCTTTTAACCCCTCCCATAGACCTCATCGAGTATCTCCTTTCCGCCCCTTGAAAGTATATCCTCGGCAAGGGAGATGCCCAGGTCCCTGAACCTGGTCTCAGGCCCTTCAATATGTCCCCTTACTATCCTCTTGCCGTCAAGGTCTCCCACAAGGCCCTCCATTACTATGATACCCTTTTCAAGCCTTGCATGGGCTGCAATAGGCACCTGGCAGCCACCCTCGAGCCTTCTGAGGAAGGCCCTTTCAGCCCTGACACAGATATCAGTAACCCTGTCCCGGAGCGGCTCGATCAGCTCAAGCACCTTCACATCATCGATCCGGCATTCAATTCCTACAGCACCTTGTCCTATGGCAGGAAGGGAAACATCCACAGGAAGCAGCCGGGTAATCCTTTCTTCCCTTCCAAGCCTCTTTATCCCGGCTGCAGCAAGGATTATCGCATCAAACTCCCCTTCATCGAGTTTCCTGAGCCTTGTATCAACATTGCCCCTGAGCTGGGCTATCCTGAGGTCGGGCCTTATGCTCAGAAGCTGCGAAGATCTCCGGAGGCTGCTCGTACCGACAACCGCCCCTTCTGGGAGGGAGTCAAAGCTCTGATACTCAAATCCTCCTGAATCCGTTCTCCTGCTAATGAATGCATCCCTCGGGTCCTCTCTCTTGCAGATCACCGCAAGGTGAAGCCCGTCGGGAAACTCCGTCGGAACATCCTTCATGCTGTGGACGGCAATATCCACCTCACCCCTCAGCATCGCCTCTTCTATCTCCTTTACAAAGAGGCCCTTCCCCCCGACCTTTGCAAGGGGGACATCAAGTATCTTGTCCCCGGTGGTCTTGATCCTTTTCAGTTCAACCTCAAGACCCGGGTTCAGTCTCTCAAGCTCACCCTTAACCCATTCGGACTGCCAGATTGCAAGCTTGCTTCCCCTCGTTCCTATGGTGATCTTCATGACTTACTCCTCTTCATCTCCATTTATTCCATAGAGCCGCCTTATCAGGACGATCAGAGAGTCCCTGGCTTCGGCATCCTCCTTCAGTGCGACCGTCGGTGGATGAATCAAACGGTTTACAACTGCGGTAAAGGAGGTCTCAATCAGCCTTTTCTGCCGCTCATCGAGGCCGCCAAGCCTGTTGAAGAGCCTCTTCAACTCTTCGGACTTTATCTCTTCCGCCCTCTGCCTGAGTGCCACAATCACGGGAACCGCATCAAGGGAGGTCTCCCAGCGGAGAAACTTCTCCACTTCCTCCTCAACAATAGCCTCGGCCTTTTCGGCCTCTTTCCGCCTCTCCAGCATGTTTGAATCAACGACCTCCTGGAGGTCATCCACGTCATAGAGATAAACGTTGTCAAGCTCGTTAATCGCAGGATCAACGTTTCTAGGGACGGATATGTCAATAATAAACACAGACCTGTTCTTTCTCTCCTTCATGATCCTCTTCATGTCACTCTTGAAAAGGACATAGTCAGGGGCACCAGTGGAGCAGATTATGATATCGGTATTAACGAGCTCATCCTTGAATTCCTCGAACCTGACCGCCCTTCCGCAGAATTCCCTTGCAAGCTCCACACCCCTCTCATAGGTCCTGTTGGCCACCCTTACATCTCTCACACCGTTAGTGATCAGATGCCTCACCGCGAGTTCCGCCATCTCGCCTGCCCCGAGAAGCATGAAGGTCTTCGTCTCCAGGTCTGCAAAGATCTTCTTTGCCAGCTCAACGGCTGCATAGCTTATGGATACGGCGTTTTCTGCAATTCTCGTCTCTGTTCTCACCCTCTTTGCCACGGATATGGCCTTCTTCATGAGCTTGTTCAGGTAGACATCGGTGGCCTTCTTCCTGAGGGCGAAGTCAAAGGCATCCTTCAGCTGCCCGAGTATCTGGGGCTCACCCACGACCATGGAGTCGAGGCTGGAGGCCACACGAAAGAGATGCCTCACACCCTCGCTCCCCGAATAGAAGTACAGGGCATCTTCAAGGGACTCGGGCTTTATGGAATGAAATTCGGAGAGAAACCTCTTCATCAGCGGGATGGACCTCTCCGGGTCCTGAACAGTGAGATAGACCTCCACCCGGTTACAGGTTGAGAGGATGACTCCCCCGCTCACACCATCGAGCCGGAGCAGGGCCTCTATACCGGACTCCAGCTTGGGCCCGTCAAAGGCGAGCCTTTCCCTGACCTCTACTGGTGCTGTCTTATGGTTAAGACCTGTAACGAGCAGTTTCATCGGACGAAGGTATGCATCCCCTTGAGTAGAAGATTGACTCCGAAGAAAGTGAACAGGACCACCGCAAACCCGATTATGGAGAGATAGGCGGCCTTTTTCCCCTTCCATCCTACACGGAGACGGGCATGGAGCACAAAGACATAGATGAACCAGGTTATAAGGGACCAGACCTCCTTAGGGTCCCATCTCCAGTAACTCCCCCAGGCACTCTCTGCCCAGAGGGCGCCTGTAATAATGGCAAGGGTCAGGAGGGGAAAACCTATGGTTATAAGCCGGTAGTTGATCTCATCCAGTATCTGGAGGTTCGGGAGCCGCTGGAAGAGACTGCCCAGTTGTTTCCTCTTCAGGAAGTGCTCCTGGACAAGGTACATAACCCCGATCACGGCAGCCATGGCAAAGGCTGCATCACCTATGAAGGCGAGGGTTGTATGAATCCCGAGCCAGTAGCTCTGGAGCACGGGACTCAGTGGTTTGATCTCCCTCGGCAGTATCGAGGACGAAAGCATTATCAGAAAGACCACCGGCATAATGAATGAGCCTAAAAGACCTATCCTGTACCGGTATTCAACATAAAAAAACAGGAGAACAATGGACCATGCAAAAAAGGATGATGCCTCATGAAGGTTGGTTATGGGAAGGTGGTTGGAAAGGACATATCTCAGGATAATATTGACGGTATGTATAAGAAATCCCAACGCAGCCAGCCCCATCATCATCCTGGTTGTTGCCTTGCTGCTTCTGAAGAGCTCCACTACACCCACGATGGTTGCTGCAAAGTAGAAGGTAAGGGCGAGCTCAAAGAGGATGACCATCAGAAACACCCCAGTTCACAGTCCGCTATCTTCACCTTAAGCTTGTTGGCTATTCTGCCTGCCTCATTGTAGGTGATACCCTCTTCCTCGGCAATCGCCCTCAATACAGGGCAGGGTATACGGCCGTCAACGACACTGTCGAGAATCCTCTTTTCTACAGAATCTGTTTTTTTCTCCATAAATTCTCCTCCGCTCAGACCGGGACTCCCCTTTCAGCAAGGAGTCTCTTTACGGCATCAATCAGGCCCCTCCTCTCATCAGCCGCCCTTTCAGTCAGGCGGGAATAATTCAGGGGCACTATCTTACACCCTTCTTTTTTCCTTAAAAGTGCTTCCGGAATGGTATCTTTTGAGATCAGAAGGTCAGCCTTCTGAAGCGCCTTTCTGCCGGAAGGCTTGAGCCGTGAGGGGTCTTCCCCAAACACAAATATTACTATATCGGGGGTTAAAAACTCAATCGGTGAGTTACCCTCGATGACAATCCCGTCACAGCCCGATGTAAGCCCCAGCGCAATCTCAAGGGACTCTTTGAGCTCCCCGGGAGGAGACTGTATCCATATTACAGGGCATCCTCCTGCCCTGAGCAGCCGGGAGGTATCCTTTTCATCAGGAGTCGGCGAAACAACCTCTCTAACCGAGGTATAGAAGGCGGTCCTCGTGTACTTGATCGCCCCCCATCTTCCCCGGAGCCCTTGAAGAAGGGCTTCCGCTACCAGGGTCTTTCCTGAATCGCTATGGGCCCCTGTAACGGAAATTATTACCGGCTTCATGATCTATATTTTAACTCATCGCTACCCAAAACTACTTATAACCTGAATATGCACAGCGAGCGCATTATTAATCGTATCGATCCCCGTGGTCTTGCTCGATACGAGTCCGTTTCGGACTTGCCCGTATCGTGGCCGCAGGGTTCTTCATTTAAGCGATTTTTTC
>WFTX01000002.1 GCA_015485235.1 Nitrospirota bacterium
ATAAGAGACAGATCGTGAAGGTCCCTCCGATGGGAAGGAGGGCAAGGTCTATGGGGTAGAGTCTTCCATAGATCTCCATCTCCGAAAAGATGGCAGTATCTCCTGCATGGTAGACTGTGGGGCCGTCCTTGAGTATTGCGATATTTCCAAGGGCGCAGGCAGAGTCAGAGGAGTGGAATGCCGGGGTTGCCACCACCTTCACCCAGTCAAGGTCCGTACCTCCTCCGACCATGTAGCCGAATCCGAAATTCACGCCTTTATCTTCGGGAATCAGTCCTTCCTCAATCAGCCGTCTGATTGTCTGGACCGGTCCGCCTACAAGGGCCCCTGTCTTGGAGGCTATGGCCGGGACTGACCCGATATGGTCATGGTGATCATGGCTTACGAGGATGAGATCGGCCTGAGTGATCTCATTGTTACCTATGGGACAGGCAGGGTTTCCATCATCCTTTGTCCAGGGATCAAAGAGGATCACCTTCCCGTCTTCAGTCCTGAGTTCAACAAAGGCATGCCCGAGCCACCGTACCGTTACTTTCATCTTGTCCTCCTGTATTAAGTTCTTCCCAGATCCAGCGTGGTACATAGCAATGGTATGGCAGAGTCTTCACATCATTCTCAGCGGACATCCTGTCCGCTTCCGAGGAGAATTCTGCAATTCACCATCCTGGTGAACTCTTAATGCAGAATTCAAAACCGTTCAGACTCTGCCATACCATTGTGTCAGTGCTGTTTCCCATATTGCTTATCGCTGGATTTGGGTTCTTTCAAATCCTCTTGAACATCCTTTTGAGTTCCTCTATCCCTATGTGAATCCTGGTAGGACGGCCGTGGGGGCAGTGGTCAGGGTCCCTGAGCCCTTTCAGGTCACTGAGAAGCCTGAGGAGTTCTTCCCGGCTCAGCCTCACCTTGCCCCTTACTGATTTGTGACAGGCCACGGTCTTTGCTATCCTTTCACGGATTTCCTCAACAGGGGAGCGGGATGTGATATCCTCAAGGGACTCGGCGATGTCCGAGATTATTCCGGGAAGATCAGTCTCCGGAAGAAAGGACGGGACCGACCTGACAATGACGGTATTTTCGCCAAAATCATCAACCACTATCCCCATCTCACCCAGAAGCTCCCTGTGGTCAAGGATCGTCCTGTAACGTGCCGGTGAGAGTCTGACCTGCCGGGGAAAGAGGAATTCCGTTCCCGGCGGAGGATTGCCTCCCGAGAGTTGTTCATAGAGTATTCTTTCATGAGCGGCATGATGGTCAAGAAGGGTGATCCCCTCTCCTGTTGTATAGGCTATGAATACATCACCCAGATAGATATGTTCAATATCTCCATAAGGGGAGGCATCCTCCCTTAAAAGGGATGGAGTCTTCACTCCAGGCTCAGAATCGGTGTAATCATGGGAGAAACTGACCTTTCCCGGCGAGGAAGGAAGGGGCGGACCGACCCTCGATGGTGCATCAGGCTTCATGGATCTTCCCGGGAAGAGGGTCTTCCCGATCCCCTCCAG
Source organism: Nitrospirota bacterium (assembly GCA_015485235.1). Classification (GTDB taxonomy): domain Bacteria; phylum Nitrospirota; class Thermodesulfovibrionia; order Thermodesulfovibrionales; family JdFR-85; genus WFTX01. The sequence continues at coordinate 1,506 of WFTX01000002.1, forward strand.
GATCATCCTGTAGAGCCCTTCTTTATCGGAAAACCGTGCCTCCCTCTTGGAGGGATGGACATTGAAGTCCACCGATGATGGTGGAAGTTCAATAAAGAGAAAAAAGATGGGGTGTCTCTCCCCCGGGAGCACCGTCTCATAGGCGGTATAGACGGCATGCCGGAGAGAGGCATCCCTTATGGGACGGCTGTTTACGAAGATATACTGGTGGGAACGGGTGTGACGGAAGTTCCCCTCACAGGAGAAGAGGGCCGTAAGGGGTGGCTCATCGAGTAGATGAAGACCTTCAATGAAATCATGTCCGTAAATCTGGAGAACCCTCTCCCTTATATCCCTTGCAGGAGAAAGGTTTATCGTCTCTGACTGGTTGATGAAGAGCCTGAACCCGATTTTCGGGTGTGAGAGGGCTGCCTCTGTGACGGTCTCGATGATATGCCTGGTCTCTGTCTTCTGACTTTTCAGGAACTTCTTCCTTGCAGGGGTGTTATAGAAGAGGTCACGGACCTCGACGGTCGTTCCCCTGTGGGATGTTCTGGTCTCTTCCCGGAGTTCCCCGCCTTCAAGCAATACAGAGAGTCCCAGGGGCTCATCCTCCGGGGCGGAGGTTATCCGCATCCTTGAGACAGAGGCGATGGAGGAGAGGGCCTCTCCCCTGAAGCCCATGGTCCTGATCCTGAAGAGGTCCTCCTCAGTGCTTATCTTGCTTGTGGCGTGGGGCTGGAAGCAGAGCATCAGGTCATCGGGGTGCATCCCCCTTCCGTCGTCGGACACCCGGATGAGTTTCTCCCCTCCCTTCTGGATATGGATGGAGATCTCTCCGGCCCCGGCATCGATGGAGTTCTCAATCAGCTCCTTGACGACAGAGGCCGGTCTTTCCACCACCTCTCCTGCGGCGATCTTGTTTCTGAGTTCAGGAGGAAGTATCCTTATATCACCCATCCTTCATTTTACTCATTATCAAGTCTGAATCTCAAATGCTGTTTCTGCAGAGGAATTGAGAGTAAAAAAGACAGGCTGATCTGGTTCCGTCCCTGGAAATGCATTTTATCGGGCCGTTTGGTTATAATTAATTTCTTTGTTTTCAAACCCTTTCGAATGGAAACAATTCTTTCTCAGGGAGGTATTTATGGAGATAAAAGATTTCGTAAGAGACCGGGCGATAGAGGCCCGGAAGGGGGCAAGAGCCCTTCTCAGGGCCACATCGGAGCAGAAGAACCGCGTTTTGACCAGTATGGCCGAGGGCATCCTCGCGATGAGGGAGGACCTGAAGGCAGAGAACGAGAAGGACATCGCCTATGCCCGTGAGAAGGGGCTGAGTTCAGCAATGATAGACAGGCTTACACTCACCGACAAGAGGATAGATGAGATGGCCGTGGGGCTCAGGGAGGTGGCAGCACTTCCCGATCCCGTGGGAGAGGTGGTCAGGATGTGGCAGAGGCCGAACGGGATGACCGTGGGGAGGATGCGTGTACCCATCGGGGTGATCGGGATCATCTATGAGTCCAGACCGAATGTGACCGCCGAGGCAACAAGCCTCTGCCTGAAGGCCGGAAACGCCGTCCTCTTAAGGGGCGGCTCAGAGGCAATAAACTCAAACAGGGCGATAGTGGGGGTCTTAAGAAAGGCCCTTGCCGGGGCCGGGCTTCCTGAAGGGGTTGTCTCCTTCATTGATACCCCTGACAGACAGGCGGTGATGGAGATGCTCTCCCTTGAGGGGATCGTTGACCTGATCATCCCACGGGGTGGTGAGGGGCTCATAAGGACTGTGACGGAGAACTCCAGGATTCCGGTGCTGAAGCATTACAAGGGAGTCTGTCATGTCTTTGTCGACAGGGATGCAGACCTCCCGATGGCTGAGGAGATCTGTTTTAATGCGAAGACCCAGAGGCCCGGGACCTGTAATGCCATGGAGACGATGCTTGTGGATGAGAAGATCGCCGGGGAGTTTCTGCCCCTGATCCTGAAGAGATTTAGTGATGCAGGTGTGAAGATCAGGGGATGTGAGAAGACCCGGGAGATATTCGGAGAGGCAGAGCCGGCTGAAGAGAAGGACTTTTACAACGAGTATCTTGATCTCATTCTGAATGTAAAGGTAGTCCGGGATATGGATGATGCGATGGATCACATCGCCACATACAGCTCCTTTCATACAGAGACGATCGTTACCGAGAACTACCACAGGGCGATGAGGTTTCTGAGGGAGGTGGACTCTGCCGCGGTGATGGTGAATGCCTCTACGAGGCTTCATGACGGCGGGCAGTTCGGCCTGGGGGCAGAGATCGGGATCTCCACTGACAAGATACATGCCCGTGGCTCCATGGGGCTTGAGGAACTGACCTGCACGAAGTTCATTGTCCTCGGTACAGGCCAGATCAGGGAATAGGAGGAGAGATTGGAAGATATAAATGAACTTATAGAACAGAGGATCAGGAAACTTGAGGATCTCAGGGAGATGGGGATCAATCCCTATGGTGAGCCCTATGATATCACCCACCATGCCTCGGAGATACATTCCCTCTTTGGAGAGAAGGATGCCGAATCCCTTGAGAAGGATCCCGTTGAGGTATCCGTGGCAGGGAGGATGATTGCACTCAGGAGTTTCGGGAAGGCCGCATTCTCCCATCTCCAGGATGAGACCGGAAAGATACAGGTCTATTTCAGGAAGGATATCCTGAAAGAGGCTTACGGTATTGTAAAGAAGCTCGATATCGGAGACATTGTCGGAGTGAAGGGCGAGCTTTTCAGGACCAGGACAGGAGAGCTCACGGTGATGGTGAGGGAGTTCAAGCTCCTGACCAAGTCCCTGAGGCCCCTTCCCGAGAAGTGGCACGGGCTTAAGGATGTGGAGCTCCGCTACCGGCAGAGATATGTTGACCTGATAGTAAACCCCCAGGTGAGGGAGACCTTTGCAAAGCGGAGTGCCATTATAAAGTTCATAAGAGACTTTCTTGAGAGAGAGGGCTTTATTGAGGTCGAAACACCGATGATGCACCAGATCCCAGGAGGTGCAGCGGCCCGCCCCTTCAAGACCCACCACAACGCCCTTGGGATAGACCTCTATCTGAGGATAGCCCCTGAACTCTACCTGAAGAGGCTCCTTGTGGGCGGTTATGAACGGGTCTTTGAGATCAACAAGAACTTCAGGAACGAAGGCATCTCCACAAGGCATAACCCGGAGTTCACGATGCTGGAGTTCTATGTGGCCTACAGGGATTACCGGTTTCTGATGGATTTCACAGAGAGGCTCTTCACAGAGCTCCTGAAGGAGATAACCGGTTCCCTCAGGCTGAAGTACGGCGATCTGGAGATCGACTTCAGTCCTCCCTGGGAGAGGATATCCATGTTTGATGCATTGATGAATGCCGGCGTGCCTGAGGAGGTCCTGAGGGATTACGAGAAGGCCCGGGACTGGGCGAGAGGAAAGGGGATCGATGTCTCCGGTGCGGTCACGCTTGGCAAGTTGCTTGATGAGATATTCAAGGAGAAGGTTGAGCCCTCACTGGTGGGGCCTGTCTTCATTACGGATTATCCCGTTGAACTCTCTCCCCTTGCAAAGCGGAAGAAGGATGACCCTGACTTTGTGGAGAGGTTTGAACTCTTCATAGCCTCAAGGGAGATAGCCAATGCCTTTACAGAACTGAACGACCCTCAGGACCAGAGGGAGAGATTTCTCAAGCAGGTGGAGGCAAAGGAGAAGGGGGATGAGGAGGCCCACTGGATGGATGCCGACTTCATAAGGGCCCTTGAATACGGGATGCCGCCTGCGGCCGGTGAGGGGATAGGCATAGACCGGCTGGTGATGCTTCTTACAAACTCTCCTTCCATAAGGGATGTGATTCTGTTTCCACAATTGAAACCCGAGAAGTAAAGGGGAAGATTTGGCCTGACTTTGAGCAGGACAGACAGATATAACCCACTGAGGACACAGAGAAAACTATATGGAGGTTGTTTAAACTTCGTGCTCTTTGTGATCTTCGTGGCAGAATCAGAGTGAATTTTGAACAGAGAAGATTAAATGAGAAACTATAAACTCTTCATAGCGCTCCGGTATCTCCGGTCGAAGAAGAAGCACAAGGGCATCTCCTTCAATACCATCATTTCCATAGGCGGTGTGGCCCTTGGTGTTATGGCACTTCTGGTAGTGCTTTCCGTTATGAGCGGGTTTCACGAGGATCTGAGGCAGAAGATACTGGGGGTGAACGCCCACCTCATAGTGATGAATTACCGTGGTCCGATCAGCGACTATCAGGATGTGATCAAGAAGGTCTCTTCCCATGAGCTGGTAAGGAATGTCTCTCCCTTTGTGCTTGGACAGGTGATGATCTCAAGGGGCGAGAGGGCCCATGGGGTGTTTATGAGGGGGATTGATCCCTCCTATGAGGAGGAGACCACCACCATCAGAAAGCATATCAAGAGCGGAAGCCTTGATGACCTCAAGGGGAATGAAAAGGGGGTCATCATAGGGAGTGAGCTTGCCGCCATCCTTGGGGTCTACAGGGGTGATGAGGTGAATATAATCTCACCGGTTCAGGAGATGGGCCCGATGGGGATGATCCCCCGGGTGCGAAAGTTCAGGGTGGTAGGAGTATTCGAGGTGGGTATGTACGAATACGACACCAACCTTGTCCTTACATCCCTCGGGGCAGCACAGGAGTTCTTCCGGATTGGTGACCGCGTGACAGGGGTGGAGGTGACTGTATCGGATATATACAGGGCTGGAGAGGTAAGGGAGGCGATACCCGGCCTCCTTGGCCCCGGTTATTACGGGAAGGACTGGATGCAGATGAACAGGAACCTCTTTTCTGCGCTGAAGCTTGAGAAGTTCACCATGTTTGTCATCCTCACATTGATAGTCCTTGTTGCATCCTTCAATATCGTGAGTACACTCATAATGAACGTGATAGAGAAGGAACGGGAGATCGCCATCCTCATGGCGATGGGCGCCACCCGGGGAGGGATAATGAGGATATTCATTCTTCAGGGGCTGATGATCGGGGTCGTAGGTACCCTGATAGGGGTCGTGGGAGGGTACCTGCTCGGGTATCTGATAAATAACTATGAGATAATCAAGCTTCCGGCTGATGTCTATTACCTGAGCCATCTCCCGGTGAAGATGAAGCTCTCGGACTTCCTGATCGTCTCCCTCTCTGCAGTCACGATAAGTTTTCTGGCGACTATCTATCCGGCCTATCAGGCGGCAAGGCTTGATCCGGTGGAGCCTCTGAGGTATGAGTAAAGGGGAGATGAAAGAGATTGAAACCACAGAGAATCATGAGATAATAGAATAAACCACGAAGGGCAAAGGATAGGGAGAAAACTCAAAGAGGTTGTTTAAACTTCGTGAACTTCGTGATGGAATTAGAAAAATTGGTTGTGATTAAGATATAAACCGCAGAGATTAGAATGAGAAGGATTGCTGATGTGTAAACTGATCAGGCGACTCATATGTCTTGTCATCCTCTTTGTTGCAGGGTTCTTCGTAATAGCCATCCTCCGGGGAGGCGAGCCGATAAGGTGGTTCGGGAAGAAGTCGGAAGAGACCGGGAAGGTCCTTAAAAAGAAGTCAGAGGAACTTGCTGAAGAGGCGGACATGATAAAGAAGAGGACAGAGGCTGTGAAGAAGGGAGCGGAGGTTGTGAAGGAGAAATCGGAAAAGCTCATGGAGAAGGTGAAGAAATGACCACCCTTATCAGGGCGGAGGGGATAAAAAAGTCCTTCATCACAGATGCAGGCAGGCTGGAGGTCCTCAGGGGCATTGACATTGAGGTCTCTGAAGGTGAGATGATAGCCATTCTCGGTGCCTCAGGGGTGGGAAAGAGCACCTTTCTCCATATACTGGGCACGATTGACCGTCCTACCGAAGGGAGTCTTTACTACGAGGACGAGGATATCCTTGCGCTGGAGGAAAAGGCGCTTGCAGAATTCCGGAACAGAAAGATCGGTTTTGTGTTCCAGTTTCATCATCTTCTGCCGGAGTTTTCCGCCCTTGAGAATGTGATGATGCCAGGGCTTATCTCCGGGATGGTCCCGGAAGAGGTGAGGCAGAAGGCAGAATCCCTTCTTGGTGAAATGGGGCTTGCCGGGAGGCTCCTGCACAGGCCCGGTGAACTCTCCGGCGGTGAGCAGCAGAGGGTTGCCGTGGCACGGGCCCTGATAATGTCCCCTCTGGTCATCCTTGCCGATGAACCCACGGGAAACCTCGACACAAAGACCGGCGAGGAACTCTTCGGTCTCCTGAAGAGGATAAATGAAGAAAAGGGTACGACCTTCATAATCGTCACCCACAACGAATCCATCGCCTCCGCCTGTTCAAGAAGGCTCACGATGGTGGACGGGGTTCTGGATGAGAATGCATAAATCAGCATTTAGCGTGGAGCGGACAGCGTATAGGGGAAATCTTTTGAGAAATCTGTGTTAATCTGCGTTCTGCTTGTCCCGGAATGATTTTCAGCGGTTATGATAAAATAGAAAGATTCACATCTGGAACACTTCGGGGCG
>WFTX01000003.1 GCA_015485235.1 Nitrospirota bacterium
CCGAAATACCTTGTTGACCCATCATCCCGGATACTTGAAAATCTTCACCCCGCACCGGCTGGCGGCCTCCGAAAGTGCCCTGTCCTTTGTGGCAAGGGAAAGCCCGAGCCTCATGGCAATATCAAGATAAGAGGCATCATAGGTTGAAAGCCTCTCTTTTCTTGCCAATTCCATAATTTCCCCCAGCATGCTCTTCATGCCTGCAGTTTCCATATGAACAGGCAGTCGGGATAAAAGATCAAGAAACTGCACTGTATCAGCATGGGTCAGCCGGCCTCTCCTTTCTGCCACCAAAAGCCCGTTTCCCACCTCAAGAGGCCAGCTCACAGGAGCAATCGCCTCATTGCTGGATAAGGATTCCAGCACTTCCTCTGTATAACCTGTCGATTCGTCTTCAAAGACCCAGCTCAGGGCTACTGAAGCATCAAGCACGAAAAGGTCTTGTTCTTTCACACGCGCCCCTCTTCAATCAGATCCTTTATGCTCAGGTCCGCAAGACGGCGCCCTCTGCGCATCGCCCGGATGGCCTCAATAATCCTCTCCGGTGACTCCTTCCTCTCAGGCTCTGCAGGCTCAAGCACTGCAACGGGCACACCATGCCTGGTAATCACAAACCGCTCACCCCTTGAGACCCTCTCAAGCAACTGTGAAAGTTTTGTCTTCGCCTCATAGGCTCCTACTGTTGGCATTTTATCACTCCTTTTAGACCAGTTTGCACTGTTTCACTACTTCATATACATCGGCTGCAAACCCTACCGCCTCCTGAAATATCTCCAAGCCTCCAAAGACATAAGCATACAGTAGTCAGTAGACAGAATACAGGGAATCTCATCTCTATCCTGCCTTTACCGAATTTATCAGTCCGTGCAGCATTCTTCCTGCTTCATCCAATTCTTTCATAATCTCATCTGTGTCTTCTATATAACCAAGGTCTTTTGACAGTATAATGTAATATCTCAACTCTTCCTGCGATCCCTGTGATATGTTGTAAAAGTTCGCCTTATCTTTCTTTCCCCTCTTTTTGAATCCTTCGGCTATGTTAGCGGCTATTGACACCGCTGACCTCCTCATCTGGGATATCAGTCCAAACTTCTCTTCATTGGGGAACCTTTTTGTCATCTTGTACGTCTCCAGCACCATCCCATGTGCCTTCTGCCACACCTCCAGATCCTCAAACCTCTGTATCTTTTCCTTCATCGCCTTGACATCTTTCCTGTCTCTTGTCTTTCCCTGTTTGCTGTCTACTGTATTCTGTATACTGTCTTTCCGCCTACTTTCTCCTGTCTTTCCGCCTTTCCCCTGCCTACTACCTACTGCACACTAATCGCTTTATCTCTATTCCCACTCCACCAACTCTTGTACTTCTGCAACTTGTCCTTTATCCCTGTACCGTTGTTTGCCTGCAGATACTCCCACAGAACCTGCTTCTCGCTCTTTGCCGATATCCCGTAATATTTCTCCCTGTAGTCTAAAAACACCTGCATGCTGTCTACTGCATTCCTGTATACTGTCTTTTCCTTCGCCTTCCCTGTCTGCAATGCCAGAAACCACCTGTCACAAAGCCATAGACGACGTTCCATCTCGTCCTTGATCCATTTGGTCTTGTTCTCCTCAGTTCTTAAGTCAGCAGAGGTCATTGCAGTTAATGTTGAAGGATGCTTGGCTAAGTATGCCCTAACCACTTCTAAGGGTTCAGGTTTTGTCATTTGAGAATCATGGTATTGTATCTGAATCACTTTATTTCCACTTACCCAACGATATGTCCATCCTGCAACACTTAACCCAATGATAGTATTGCCATTAATTTGCCGGGCTACAAATGAATCATCCGGTAGTCCATAATATGTTCTGAAATCTCTCTCCACCTCATGCAACAACCACTTGTCTGACTCAGAGCCAGCATGCTGGGTGACTTGGACGTCTATCCACATTTTTGTTTCATCATTCACATATGATATTCCATAAGAAATATCTTTATGATCCAGCCCAAAGTGGTCTGCGCCTGCCAATATATTTCCACTTGGCCCTCCCTTTGTTATCATTTTATAGTCAGATATATCGTTAGTAATCAAATAATCATTTATAGTCTGAGCATACACGCAATTTACAGATACCAACAAAATAGCTATCGATATAAGTTTCTTCATATTACCTCCTATTGATTACTATATTGTCTTACCA
>WFTX01000004.1 GCA_015485235.1 Nitrospirota bacterium
AGGCTTGATTTCACCAGGGGTGATGACCTCTTTGTAAAGGCCGTTGGGCTTGATTTTGAGCGGGTCACCAGGTTCAGGAAGCTCTGGGGCGACAGGGATCCCCTGCACTTCATGCCCGAGCACCTCTCCACAGCCGAACTGAACGCCTTTGCGCGGGAAGTCAGTGGCAGCATGAAAGGAAGGTTTTTAATAAGATATGGGCTGTTTATCGGCCTTCTTCTTATCGTTTCACTGGTTCTTATAACGAGGAGAGATCAAAGTGAAGATGCCTCCAGGTGTCCCAAGTGCGGGAAGCTTTTCTGCCGTGCATGTCAGAGGAGGCAGCTCTGGGGCGGTATGTGTGTTGACTGCTTCAGGAGCATGATTACCTTTGAGTCAGATCCAACAGAGCGGATAGAACGCGCCCTCCGGTCATACAACTATCAGAAGACGCGACGGGGGATCCTGACAGTCAGTGCATTCCTGATACCGGGAAGCGCCCTGATCCTCGGCGGGAGACTGATTCAGGGGTTCATCGGACTTTTCCTTTTTCTCTTCTTTCTCTGTCTGCTCTTTACCTCCTTTAACTTCAGCTATCATCTGGACGGCAGCAGGCATACCTGGCTAACGGTTATTTCTCTGATGGGCCTGTTAGTAGTATATATAGTAACAAACGTATATACAAGAAAGAGGATAAGGAAGGGATGGCTTTAGAGGGATCCATAAAGGAGTTCGGCCTTGCTGACATACTCCAGCTGATTTATTATCAGAAGAAGACGGGGATGCTTCTGATCGAAGGACCTATCGACAGGGTGAAGGTCTACTTCAACGAGGGCAATGTGGTAACAATCAAGTCTGCGAGGCGGCCTGAAGACAACCGGCTCGGCCGGATACTCCTGAAGAAGGAGATCATCACAGAGAAAGACCTTGCAGAGGTCCTGGAAGAGCAGAAGAATACCGGTGGGCGCTTAGGCGCGATACTTATAAAAAGAGGCCTTGTAACAAGAGAGGCCCTTACGGAGATAATCGAGAGGCAGATCATCGACCAGATAGTCCATCTCTTTTCCTGGAAAGAGGGCACCTACGAGTTTCTCCCCCAGGGGGTGCCTGTGGACAAAGACATCGGGATCTCCCTTGATACCCAGCATATACTGATGGAGGGGCTCAGGATCGTTGACGAGTGGTCGGTTATCGAGGGGATGCTCACCCTCGACACCATCTTCAGGAAGACCGGGGCTGGACTCGCAGAGGAGGACTCCCCGGAACTGGATGATTTTGAGAAGGAGGTGCTCTCCCTCGTGGATGGGGAAAATGATGTGAGCACCATTGTAGAACTCTCTTCAGGGGATGATTTTGCCATCTCCAAAATGCTTGTCCAGTTCCTTGAGCGGGGCTGGATCGAGCCTGTTGTAGAGGGAGCGGAAGTCAGGGAAGAGATTGCCAAGAGCCGGTTGCCTTACAGCATGATAATATCCATAGCCGTTCCCGTCCTCCTTCTGATTGCTCTGGGTGTTTCAGGACTGACGGTAGTCCTGCAAAGCCTTGACATGTTCGGGAGGGCCTCGACTTCTTCCATACTTTCCTCTCTCCGTGAGGAGGTTGAACTCTACAGGATGCAAAAGGGAGGGTACCCCGAAAGGCTTCCCTCTTCTTCAAGGGATGAGTGGGGAAGGGAGTTCATTTATCAGAAAACCGATTCAGGCTATGTCCTGCTCAGTCCAGGGCCGGACGGTAAGCCCCATACAGGTGATGACATCTACTGAGCCTGACATCCAAACCCGTATCGACAGTAAAGGAAAGACATGAAAAAGGCGGTTGTCCTGTTAAGCGGCGGGATAGACTCCTCAACCACTCTTGCGATTGCAAGGTCTGAGGGATATGAGTGCTATGCCCTCACCTTCGACTATCTCCAGCGGCACCGGCGGGAGCTTGCCCATGCTGAGAAGGTGGCGCGTGCATTAGGTGTCCGGGATCATCTCTTGATCTCCTTTGATCTTAGAAAGATAGGAGGCTCTGCCCTCACAAGCGGGGCGGTGGATGTTCCCAAGGTCGGGCCTGGAAGGGATATTCCTGTTACATATGTCCCTGCAAGGAACACCATATTCCTTTCCTTCGCCCTCGGCTGGGCTGAGGTGCTCGAGGCGCCGGAGATATTCATAGGAGCCAATGCCATTGACTACAGCGGTTATCCCGACTGCAGGCCCGAATACCTGAGGGCCTTTGAGGAGATGGCCAATCTTGCAACGAGGGTGAGTGTTGAAGGGAAGATACGGTTCCGTATCAGGGCCCCTTTACTTCACCTGACAAAGGCCGAGATCATCAGGCGGGGGTCGGAACTGGGGCTTGACTACAGCCTGACCTGGAGTTGCTATGATCCCCTGCCTGACGGAAGGCCCTGCCGGGAGTGTGACAGCTGCCGCTTCAGGGAGAAGGGATTCAGGGAGGCTGGACTGGTTGATCCCCTTATACGTTGAGG
>WFTX01000005.1 GCA_015485235.1 Nitrospirota bacterium
TAGAGACCCCTCCCTTCACCCAGATTGAATATGAGGAGATAGGGCGGGCCTGGATCAAACTCCATGAGGGCCTTTCCCTCAGCCATGGAAAGGAGGTTATGGAAAAGGACGGGATTCTCCCTCACTGCATATACACCCACCTTTTCAAGGGGAGAGGGGCTGAAATGGATACAGTCGCCACCACCGAAGATATACGGGTAATCCACAGACTGGAGAAACCTGTTAACCAGAAGCCCTCCGTCAGGTCCGGTAGGGAGACCCGATTCCCTGAAAAGTGAGGGGGGCTTTATCCCTGTTGCAACAAAGACGACGTCTGCTGGAAGTTCACTGCCGTCGGAGAGCCTGACCAGGCCGTTACTTATTCCCTGGCTCCTCACACCCTCGAAAATCTTTATCCCCCTCTTCTGGAAATTCTTCCTTACAATGGCCCTTGCCCTCTCCGGAACCCTCTTCATGATTCCAGAACCTGCTATTAGACTGACCTCTCCGGAGAGCCCTCTCTCACGGATCAGGGCCCGGACGCACCCGGCCACTTCGACACCGGCCGGGCCTCCTCCCACAACAACGACCCTCAAGGGTCTGTTCATTTCCCATCTCAGAATGGCATTCCGTGCCCGGTAGAGATTTATGATAGGTTTTACGGGGTATATCCTTCCATCGTTATCTCCCTCCATGACATGCCCATCGTAGATACCGCTTCCTACATTGAAGGAAGCCATGTCGTATTCCACTGTCTGGCCCGATTCAAGATGGAGCACCCTTTTGTCAGGAATGACCCTTACGACCTTCTCCCTGATGAATTCTCCCCCGCGCGCCTCAACCATTTTTTTTACGTTGAATCTTATATCCTGGGGCCTGTAGTGTCCTGCAAGCATCCCCGGCCCCATCCCTGAGTAGTAGTGATAGGGATCAGGCCCTATCAGGGTGAGCCTGTGGCCGGCCCTTGCAAACTCCTGAGCCCTTGCCATCACGGTCATATGGGCATGGCCTCCGCCTATGAGAACTATATGTTTCATATATTGGTGTATTGGTATAGTAGTATATTCGTTACTGGGTTATTGGGTTGTTCAGCCTTAAAGGCCATGATCTGACTTTTAGGTTAACATAACACGAAAACACTTTTACAGTAACAGGCGCCGGGACCATATACACGGCCCTTTCCGCTATAATATCCCATGTTCAAACGCATTCTGATAATAATGATATCAGGGGCGCTTACAGGCTCTGTTGCAGGATTTCTTTTCTGGAGCCTTTCTGATCTCCCGAGAGTTGAGGCCCTTGAGGAATACACTCCCCTTGAGTCTTCCAAGGTCTATTCTTCTGAGGGGGAACTCATAGCAGAATACTATCTTGAGAGGAGAACATTCATCCCCTACTACGATATCCCTGCCCATGTAAAGAACGCCTTTGTGGCGATAGAAGACGAACGGTTCTACAAGCATCACGGACTGGATTTCATAGGTATCATGAGGGCCCTCTACTACGATATAAAGGCAGGAAAGGTTGTCCAGGGCGGGAGCACCATAACACAGCAGCTTGCAAAGCTCCTGTTTCTGAAGCCGGAAAGAAGCATATCCCGGAAGATAAAGGAGGCGGCCCTCTCTATACAGATTGAAAACCGCTATACAAAGGACGAGATCATAGGGCTCTATCTGAACCAGGCATACTTCGGGACGAACGCCTACGGGATCGAGGCCGCATCAAGGACATATTTTGACAAATCGGTGAGGGATCTGACCATTGCTGAGGCAGCCCTGCTGGCGGCACTTCCCAGGGCGCCTTCCTATTACTCTCCGTTCAAGAATCCTGCCAAGGCACTGAAGAGACGAAACCTCGTACTCAGAAAAATGCTTGAACTGGGCTATATCTCGGAAGTCCAGTATGAGGAGGCGCTGGAAGAACCCCTGCCGGTGAAGCCCCACAGGAGAAGATACAATGCTCCCTACTTTGTGGAATTTCTGAGAGCAGAACTGGAGGATGAATACGGTAACAACCTCTATACCTCGGGGCTCTCCATTGAGACCACCCTGAGCATGAAACTCCAGCAGCTTGCAGAGGATGCCGTAACCCGGGGTATCGAGACATTGGAAAAGAGGGTTGAACCGGGTGTGCAGGCAGCACTCGTTGCAATAGACATCAGGACAGGCGGCATACTGGCCATGGTAGGGGGAACTGACTTCTGGCAGACACAGTTCAACAGGGCCACCCAGGCACACCGCCAGCCAGGCTCAGCCTTCAAGCCGGTTGTCTACCTCACCGCCTTCAACCAGGCCCTTACCCCTGATGACATTATCAATGATGGAGAGGTGGGCTATCCCACGCCGGAGGGTGACGATGTATGGACCCCGGAGAATTACGAGAAGCGCTATGAAGGTGAAGTCACCCTGCGGTATGCCCTGGCCCACAGTCTGAATGCCGCAACGGTCTGCCTTGCCGATCTCATAGGTATACAGAAGGTGGTAGATACTGCCAAAGCACTGGGCATACGATCGCCAATACACCCCTTTCTCTCATCGGCAATTGGCGCATCGGAGATAACACCCCTGGAGATGACCTATGCCTATGCAGCCCTCTCAGAGGGATACCGTATCAGGCCCCTCTATATTGAACGGGTACGGGACCGGGACGGTGTCAGCCTGAGGGAGGATTTCCCCTTCCTGAAGAGGGCGGTTGATGAGGCGGTGGTAGACGAGATCAGGGACATACTCAGGTCGGTTATCCTGGAAGGCACGGGGCGGATGGCAAGAGTTATAAAGCGTCCGGTCTATGGCAAGACAGGAACCACAAATGACTATACCGATGCCTGGTTTGTGGGTTTTGACGACAGGATCGCCCTTGGCGTCTGGGTGGGAAGGGATGATCATACCCCGATAGGGAAGAAGGAGACAGGAGCCCGTGCCGCCCTCCCGATCTGGATAGACTTCATGAAGAACTACCGGAAGTTCTGGTAAGTATACGCGATCGGGTTGATTTCGTTTATTTCGTTTATCTCGTTGATCTGGCTGATTTGGTTTGTAAAAAGATGGGCGTGAGGCAATGGGCAAGAGGTACCTATAACCGATCGCCACGCGCCTATCACCTATAGCCCAGAGCCTCGTGCCTGTTTGTGGCATAGGTCGGGTTGATAAAAAAGCGATAAACGTTAAACGCGAGAAAAGTACAAAGTATAAAGAAAGGCAAGAAACTAACGGGAGCGAGACGGGTTGAAAGGAGACATGGAACAGGCAAGGGTTTCCAGAATTGCCACAAATAACCCGCTAACCCGCAACCCCTTATCAGCTCCTCTCAGTATAATAA
>WFTX01000006.1 GCA_015485235.1 Nitrospirota bacterium
GGGTGGTAGGGGATCTCCCTGAATTCCCTTATCTCCCTCACCTCTTCCATGGCCCGGAGGAAGAGTTCCTCATCGGTTGGGCCGTCTTCGCTACGGTCGGGAGACACTTTCCGTGGCTGAACACTCTCCTTCAGCCTCTCCCTGAGGGGCCGGAGGGTTGATTCAAAGGGGCGGTATCCTTTGCCAGCCATGCGGTTTTCCTCCCTGATATATTGTATCACAGAAGGAGATGGAGTTACTGCACGTAACCCTGATGTTGCCTGAACAGGCAGGGAGAGATAAAAGACAGGTTGAGGTCGAGGCTGAGGTCAAGGCTGAGCAACCTGATAACCCAATGACTTGATGACCAATGACCTAATGACGGCCTTCACCCATTAACTCAGTAACCCAGTAACCTGATAACCAATATACCAATATACCAATATACCAATACACCAATTACCAATATACCAATTACCGTGCTAACAGCTTCTGGTCATCAGGACTCCTTTTCTGTGATAATAGAGTGTAATGTCTGAGCGGAAATGGATGATAAGGCTTTTCCCGAGGCGGTACGAGCTGGAACCGCATTTGATACGGCCCTTCCAGCAGTTCTTCAGAAAGGAGGCATCAAGCAGCATACTCCTCCTTGTGGCCACGGCTGTGGCCCTTGTCTGGGCGAACCTCCCCTATGGTGAGTCCTATCACCATTTCTGGGAGACGGAATTCTCCATCTCCGTGGGAGGGTTTCACTTTGCAAGAAGCCTCCGGGAGTGGATCAACGAAGGGCTCATGACCCTCTTCTTCTTTATCGTGGGCCTGGAGATCAAGCGGGAAATCCTCGTGGGGGAACTTGCAACACCCAGGAAGGCCCTTCTCCCTGTCGGCGCAGCTGTCGGCGGGATGGTCTTTCCTGCTCTCATATACTTTCTCCTTAACCAGGGCACACCTGCCATAAAGGGCTGGGCCATCCCCATGGCCACAGACATAGCCTTTGCCCTCGGGGTGCTCTACATACTCGGGAAGAGGATCCCGGCAGGCCTGAGGGTCTTTCTCTCCGCCTTTGCCATTGCCGACGACCTGGGGGCTGTTCTTGTGATCGCCATCTTTTATACAGAGACGATTGCCGTCAACTACCTGCTGATCGGAGCTGTGATCGTCCTGATAATGCTTCTTGCAAGCTACTTCTGGATCCGGAACACCCTGTTCTATGTCTTTTTTGGTATCCTCCTCTGGTTTGCCGTGCTTGGCTCGGGACTCCACTCCACTGTGGTGGGTATCATAGTGGCACTCCTGATACCGGCCAGGGGGAGGTACGATACTGATGTATTCCTTCAGGAAGTCACCTCATATCTGGGTGAGTTCCAGTGCCCCCTTGAGGGCTGTGGTCATTCCATACTTCTGAACCAGAGGCATCTGAATGCAGTTCAGTCCATTGAGGTGGCCTGTCATAATGTGGAGACTCCGCTACAGAGGCTCGAGCATGCCCTCCACCCCTGGGTGGCCTTTGTGGTTGTCCCCCTCTTTGCCCTTGCCAATGCAGGGCTATCCCTCGGCTCAATGGACCTTGGAGCCACCCTTACATCTCCTGTGTTCCTGGGCATTACCCTCGGACTGATGATAGGCAAACCCCTGGGCATAATGTTCTTTTCCTTTCTCTTTGTCCGGGCCGGCCTGGCATCCCTTCCTGCATCAGTCAGGTGGTCGGATATCCTCGGTGCCGGCATCCTGGGCGGGATCGGCTTTACCATGTCACTCTTTCTGGCAGCCCTCTCCTTCAGGGACCCCCTGCTTCTTGACAGTGCCAAATCAGGGATACTTGTAGCCTCTTTCATAACCGGCCTTTCCGGCTTCCTGCTTCTGAGATTTGTCTCTGCGCACCG
The DNA here is from genome assembly GCA_015485235.1 of Nitrospirota bacterium. GTDB lineage: Bacteria > Nitrospirota > Thermodesulfovibrionia > Thermodesulfovibrionales > JdFR-85 > WFTX01. The sequence goes on from WFTX01000006.1 coordinate 1,863, forward strand.
GCAGAAAAAACACCCCCCTGTGAGTGCCTGAAGCAGCAACCCCATCCTATTAAAAATATTAATAAGTGCTTTACTTTATTGCCTGGGCAGTTCTTCAAATGTTACTTTATTGAACGGTTTTCCGGAAAAAGGTGAAAAACCGTAACAGGAACTGCCGGTGAAGGACCGGCCAAGGGCGGAGGTTGTGTTTGGAAGACAGGATAGCTGCCATACTGGAGAACTTCCACAATAATGAGGGCAATGTAATCTCCCTCCTCCAGGACGTGGAGTCCCGGTTCGGGTACATCCCCGAGGATGTGATAGAGCGGATCTCCTCTGAACTGGATATCCCCATGGCAAAATTCTATGGTGTTGCAACGTTCTATGCTCAGTTCCACCTGAAACCGAGGGGAGAGAATATCATCACCGCCTGCTGTGGAACGGCCTGTCATGTGAAGGGTTCTGAGAGGCTGATTAGCGGGCTTGAAAAGGAACTCCAGATTCCCGCCGGCGAGGATACCACCGAGGACGGGAAGTTCACCCTTGAGAAGGTCAACTGCGTGGGCGCCTGCAGCATCGCTCCCGTTGTGATAATCAACAATGAGGTTTACGGGAAGATGACCACTGACAAACTGATGAGGGAGATCAAAAAACTCAAGTAATGAACCGTGAGATATCCATAAATATCTGTATGGGCACAGGAGGGATAGCCGCCGGGGGCAGGGATGTGATGAAGGCCTTCGAGTCGGAACTCTCCGGGAAGAACCTCCAGGCATCCATCAATGAGAACTGTTCCCTCCACAAGGTGGGCTGCCGGGGCTTCTGTGCCAGGGATGTCCTTGTTGATGTAATAGTTGACGGTGAGTTGACAACCTACGAGTACATCAAGCCTGATATGGTTCCCAGGATTGTGGAAGAGCATCTTATAGGAGGCGCTCCTGTCGAGGAATGGGCTGTCAAAGAGGACTATCACAACTTCCATGAAAAGCAGGTGAAGGTGGTCCTTGCTGACTGCGGCATCGTCGATCCCGAGGATATTGAGTCGTACATCAGGCGGGAGGGATACGAGGCCGCAAAAAAGGTGCTCAACTCCATGACACCCGAGCAGACGATCAATGTGATAGAGGCCTCAGGGCTCAGGGGGAGGGGGGGAGCAGGTTTCCCGACAGGAGTAAAATGGGATTTCGCCAGAAAGGCCTCCGGAGAGGTGAAGTACATCATCTGTAATGCCGATGAGGGTGATCCCGGGGCCTTCATGGACCGGTCGATCATAGAGGGTAACCCCCACTCCGTCATAGAGGGTATGATCATAGGGGCCTATTCCATTGGTGCAGAGCGGGGATACGTCTATATCCGGGCCGAATACCCCCTTGCCGTTGAGAGGCTCAGGATGGCACTGGCCCAGGCACGAGAGAGGGGATTCCTGGGTGAAAACATCATGGACTCAGGTTTTTCCTTTGATATAAAGATAAAGCTGGGTGCCGGCGCCTTTGTCTGTGGTGAAGAGACAGCACTTATCGCCTCAATAGAGGGAGAGCGCGGTATGCCCCGGGCCAAACCTCCCTTTCCTGCCCAGAAGGGCCTCTGGGGCCAACCCACTGTGATAAACAATGTGGAGACCCTCGCAAATGTGCCCGTCATAATAAGGAAGGGTGCCCTCTGGTTTGCCGGGTTTGGAACGGAAAAGAGCAAGGGGACAAAGGTCTTTGCACTGACCGGCAAGGTGAGGAACACGGGGCTTATCGAGGTCCCCATGGGAATATCCCTTAAGGAGATAATCTACGACATCGGCGGAGGAATTGAAGACGACAGGGCCCTGAAGGCGGTCCAGACCGGCGGCCCCTCAGGCGGATGTATCCCTGCTGATATGGTAGACATCCCCGTGGACTACGAGTCCCTTGCCAGAGTGGGCTCCATTGTCGGCTCAGGCGGGATGGTCGTGATGGATGAGACCGACTGCATGGTTAACATAGCAAAGTACTTTCTTGAATTCACCCAGGCAGAGTCCTGCGGCAAGTGTGTTCCCTGCAGGCTCGGGACAAAGAGGCTCCTTGAAATACTCAGAAGGATAACCGAGGGCCGGGGCAAGCCCGGAGACATGGAATTGCTTGAGCGGCTGAGCAGGGACGTGAAGTCTGCCTCCCTCTGCGGGCTTGGCCAGACCGCGCCGAACCCCGTACTGAGCACCCTTAAATACTTCCGGGATGAGTATGAGGCCCACATCCATGACAAGCGGTGTCCTGCCGGGGTCTGCAAGAACCTCCTCACCTATACCATTCTTGAGGAGTACTGCAAGGGCTGCACCATGTGTGCGAGGGTCTGTCCGGCCGGTGCCATTGTGGGCGAGAAGAAGCAGGTCCACAAGATCGTGCAGGAGATTTGCATTAAGTGTGGCGCCTGTTTCGAGACCTGCAAGTTCAAGGCGATCAGGAAGGGTTGATGGAGGTATTATGATCGTTACTGTAACAATAGACGGGAAATACCTGGAAGTCCCCTCAAGCTATACGATTCTCCAGGCGGCGAGGGAAAACGGGATACACATACCCACACTCTGCGATGATCCCAGGCTTGAGCCTTACGGGGGCTGCCGCCTCTGCCTTGTCCAGATAAAGGGGATGCCCAAGGCGGTGACCGCCTGTACCACTCCGGTCTCGGAGGGGATGGAGGTGGTTACAACCAGCCCGGAGATCGAGGGGATCAGAAGGACTATAGTGGAACTCCTTCTGAGTGACCATCCCAATGACTGCATGGTCTGTGAGAAGGCAGGAGACTGTACCCTCCAGGAGCTTGCCTATTTCTATAACCTCAGGGACAACCGGTTCTGGGGGGCCCGGCGGCAGTATACCAGCCGGGACGGAAACCCCTTCATAGAGCGGGACATGGAAAAGTGTGTCCTCTGCGGGAAATGCGTGAGGGTCTGCAATGAGGTCCAGGGCGTGGGTGCGATTGAGATCGGTTACCGGGGGTTCGACGCAAAGGTCTGCCCCCCCTTTGAGAAGGACCTGGACTGTGAATTCTGCGGACAGTGCGTGAGCGTCTGCCCCACCGGGGCACTCATAGGCAAGCAGTCCCTTGGAAAGGGGAGGCAGAAGAATATCAGACAGGTAAATACGGTCTGCCCCTACTGCGGGTGCGGCTGTAACATAACCCTCCATGTGAGCAGAAACGAGATCATCCGGGTCACCTCCCCTGAAGACTCCCTCAACGAGGGCTGGCTCTGCGTGAAGGGGAGGTTCGGTTTCAGGTTCGTAAACAGCTCCGAGAGGCTCACAAAACCTCTCATCAAGAGAAACGGGACCTTTGAAGAGACCACCTGGGAGGCGGCCCTTGATTATGCTGCCGGGAGGCTCAGGGAGATAAAGAGGGCCCATGGCCCTGATGCGATAGGCGGCCTCAGTTCGGCACGGTGCACGAACGAGGAGAACTACCTCTTCCAGAAATTCCTCCGTGCTGCTGTGGGCACCAACAATGTAGATCACTGCGCCCGCTACTGACACAGTGCAACGGTGGCCGGTCTGGCCACAGTATTCGGCTCAGGAGCCATGACCAACTCCATCAGGGAGATTGAGGACAACGACCTCCTCTTTGTTATCGGCTCCAATACGAAGGAGAACCATCCCATCGTCGCCCTCAGGATGATAAAGGCGGTCAGAAGGGGCGCAAAGATGATAGTTGCAGACCCGAGAAAGGTCCCCCTTGTCCGGTTCGCCCACCTCTGGCTCCGGCAGAAGCCCGGAACTGATGTGGCGCTCCTTAACAGCATGATGCATGTGATACTCAAGGAGGACCTGATAGACCGGGATTTCATCGTTAACATGACCGAAGGCTTTGAGACGGAATTCATGAAGAACCTCGAGGAGTATACTCCTGAGGTGGGTGAGAAGATCACGGGGGTGCCGAAGGAGAAGATTATCGAGGCCGCCCGGCTCTACGGTGCTGCAGACCGGCCGGGGATATATTACACCATGGGGATCACCCAGCACAGCCATGGCTCAGACAATGTCTTCAGCATTGCAAACCTCGCCCTCATGACCGGGAACCTCGGAAAGGAGAGCTCCGGCGTAAACCCCCTCCGGGGCCAGAACAACGTCCAGGGCTCAACGGATATGGGCTGCATCCCCGACAGTTTCCCCGGCTACCAGAAGGTGCATCTCCCTCTGGTGAGGGAGAAGTTTGAATCACTCTGGAAGGTAAAACTCCCTGAGAAGCCCGGCCTTACCGCCCCAGAGATGATCTTTGAGGCAGAGGCAGGCAAGTTGAAGGGCATGTACATCATGGGTGAAAACCCCGTCCTGAGCGACCCTGACCTGACCCATACCATAAAGGTCCTAAAGGGTCTCGACCTGCTGATCGTCCAGGACATATTCATGACCGAGACGGCCGAGCTTGCCGACATAGTGTTCCCGGCTGCAACCTTTGCAGAAAAGGACGGGACCTTCACGAATACGGAAAGACGGGTCCAGCGGGTGAGGAAGGCGATGGACTCACCCGGAGAAGCGCGGGATGACGCCTGGATCATCATGGAGCTGAGCAGGCGGCTCGGTTATGAGATGAAGTACGCCCATCCTTCGGAGATCTTCCGGGAGATCGGTCAGGCCTGGCCTGCCATGGCGGGGATAACCTATTCAAGGCTCGAGGGAGGGGGGCTCCAGTGGCCCTGTCCGACTCTTGACCACCCGGGAACGGAGTATCTCTTCAAGGGCGGGTTTCCCAGGGGCAAGGGAAGATTCACCGTGGTCAAGTACAGACCTTCTGCCGAGGTGCCTGATGAGGAGTATCCCTTCATTCTTACCACAGGAAGACAGCTCTTTCATTACCATACCGGGACGATGACCCGTAAGATCGATCCCCTGAACAGGGTCTCCCCCGGCCCTTATGTCGAGATCAATCCCGATGATGCACTCAGCCTCGATGTCAAGGACGGCGAAGAGGTAAGGGTTGCTTCAAGGAGGGGCGAGATAGTGCTCCCTGCCCGTATTACGGAAAGACCTGAGAAGGGGGTAGTCTTTATTCCCTTTCACTTCAGGGAAGCTGCAGCCAACCTCCTGACCAGCAGCATTGCCCTTGATCCTCTCTGCAAGATCCCTGAACTGAAGGTCTCCGCCGTGAGAGTGACCCGTGCCGGAAATGGTAATGGGTGAGGATATACAAAAGTTATAGACTTATAATATTCCTTTATGTTATCTTAGTCCTGCCGTAATCCCCCGGTTCGTATTCCACCTTATCCGGAGGCGGGGGAGGCATGAAACCTGGAGGTATGAAAAATGGTTAGTCTTGAAGACCTGAAAGGCCAGATCCTCTTGCAGGATCTGAATGATGAAGAGTTGGGGGTTATTGCTGAGAGGATCAGTTCTGAGACCCATCCCATGGCTAAACTGATCTTCATGGAAGGAGAACCCACTAAGGGCATCTACCTGATAAAGAAGGGAAAGGTGGAGATCTCCAAGAGCACTCCCGACGGCTGGAAGCAGACCCTGGCTGTCTTCAACGAAGGGCATTTCTTCGGAGAACTCTCCCTTATCGAAGACAAGAAGGAACATGGTGCGATCGCGACCACTATTGACGATACGGAACTCTTCATCCTGAAAAAGGAGGATTTCAAGGCCCTCGAGGAAAGCCACCCCGCCATAATGTACAAGATAATGAAGACCATAGCCAGGGTGGCAAGCAGGAACGTCCATGCAATGAACGAAAAGCTGGTGAAGCTACTTATAAGTTATTAGGTTATTGAGTTATTAGGTTATTAGGTTGTTGGGAAACAGGTGGAGTTAGAGGAGTTAGAGGTTTACAAGATTTCACGGGAGTTGAGCAGGATTGTCTGGTCTGTTTATGAAGGCATGAATGGAACCATCAAACATCTATTAGGGAACCAGACCTTAAGAGCAGTGGATTCAATAGGTGCCAATATTGCAGAGGGTTATGGGAGATATCATTACCTTGATTCACTGAGGTTTTATTACAATGCAAGAGGGTCTCTTTGGGAGAGTAAACACTGGATTGAGATCCTTTATGAAAGAAGACTGATACCAGAAAATACATACAACAGTCTGAGCAAAAATCTGGATACACTTGGCCTGAAGCTAAATAACTTTATTAATACAATAAAGAAAAAAACCAGAAAAGAACCATGACTATGTATAGCTCAATAACTAAGTTACGTAATAACTTAGTAACCCAGTAACCCAATAACTTTCTTTTAAGGAGGTCATTATGCCACTGGATCCAACGAAGCATGCAGACTGGGAAATTGCCGAGGCTGCAGAAAAGAACATGAAGACGGTTTATCAGCTTGCAGAGGAGTTAGGGCTTGAGAAGGAGGAACTCCTGCCCCACGGCCATTATGTGGCCAAGCTGGACTTCCGCCGGATACTGAACCGACTGCACGATCGCCCGCAGGGCAAGTACATCGACGTAACCGCCATCACCCCTACACCTCTTGGTGAAGGAAAATCCACCTCGACCATGGGACTTACGCAGGGGCTTGGAAAACGCGGAAAGAACGTGATCGCTGCAATCCGTCAGCCCTCAGGCGGGCCGACCATGAATATCAAGGGCTCTGCTGCAGGCGGCGGGCTTTCACAGTGTATCCCCCTTACACCCTTTTCCCTCGGGCTTACCGGTGACATCAACGCCATCATGAATGCCCATAACCTGGCCATGGTTGCCCTTACAGCCAGGATGCAGCATGAACGGAATTACGACGACGAGACCCTCCAGCGGCTCTCCAAGATGCGGCGTCTTGATATCGACCCCACCAATGTTGAGATGGGATGGATTATAGACTTCTGTGCCCAGTCACTCAGGAACATCATCATCGGTATCCCGGGTGTCAACGGAAAGTATGACGGGTTCATGATGCAGTCCAAATTCGCCATCGCCGTCTCCTCAGAGGTCATGGCCATCCTCTCGGTAGCCAAGGACCTGAAGGACATGCGCGAACGGATGGGGAAGATCGTCGTTGCCTACGACAAGAAGGGTAACCCCATTACTACGGAAGACCTCGAAGTGGCAGGCGCGATGACCGCCTGGATGGTCGAGGCCCTGAACCCCAACCTCATGCAGACCCTTGAGGGCCAGCCAGTACTGGTTCACGCCGGCCCCTTTGCCAACATCGCCATCGGCCAGTCCTCCATCATTGCCGATGAGGTGGGGCTCAAGCTGGGCGACTACCATATCACAGAGAGTGGTTTCGGTGCTGACATCGGGTTTGAGAAGTTCTGGAATCTAAAGTGCCGGTTCTCAGGACTCAAACCCAATGCTGCCGTGGTGGTGGCAACAATCCGGGCACTCAAGTGCCACGGTGGAGCACCCATCCCGGTACCGGGCAAGCCCATGCCTAAAGAGTACAGTGAGGAGAATGTGGAGTGGGTTGAGAAGGGCTGTGCCAACCTCGTCCATCACATTCAGAACGTCAAGAAGGCCGGTATCAACCCGGTGGTTTGCATAAACGCCTTCTACACGGATACAGACGATGAGATCAAGGCGGTCCGGAGGATTGCCGAAGAGGCCGGTGCCCGTGTGGCCGTCTCCCGTCACTGGGAAAAGGGTGGTGAAGGCGCCCTGGAATTTGCAGACGCTGTTATTGACGCATGCGAGGAGCCCAATGACTTCAAGTTCCTCTACGATATGGACATGCCCCTTGGACAGCGGATCGAGAAGGTGGCCACCGAGGTCTACGGTGCCGACGGTGTGGACTATGTTGGCGATGCCCCGGCCAAGCTTGCACGGATGGAGAAGGATCCGGAGATCTCCAAGCTCGGCCTCTGCATGGTGAAGACCCACCTTTCACTCTCGGACAACCCCTCACTCAAGGGTGTGCCCAAGGGCTGGCGGCTCCAGGTGCGTGACATCCTGACTTATGGAGGTGCAGGCTTTGTGGTGCCTGTGGCAGGAAAGATCAGCCTGATGCCGGGCACAGGCTCGAACCCGGCCTTCCGGCGTATTGATGTGGACACTGAGACCGGAAAGGTGAAGGGTCTGTTCTAACTCAGGCAGAGACTCTTA
>WFTX01000007.1 GCA_015485235.1 Nitrospirota bacterium
GTCCTTTGTTGCAACGTTTCCGGCTATTACCTCGACTTCAAATCTCTTTTTTATTTCTTTCAATGTCTTTATTACAGCGTTACTGTGTCCGTGGGCCGTATCAATAACAATAACATCAACTCCGGCATTGACAAGAAGTTCAGCCCGTTCAACGGCACCTGCCCCCACACCTATGGCTGCCCCGACCCTCAGCCTTCCCATGGAGTCCTTGCATGCATTGGGGTATTTCTTTTTCTTCTCTATATCCTTGATGGTGATCAGCCCCTTCAGGTTATTGCGGCTGTCCACTATGGGAAGCTTCTCGATTCTGTATTTGTGAAGCATCTCCTTGGCTTCCTCAAGACCGATGTTTTCCTTGGCCGTTATCAGATTCTTGCTGGTCATAACCTCGCTTACCTTCCGGTTCAGTTCTGTCTCGAACCGGAGGTCCCTGTTTGTGAGGATTCCGACCAGTTTGTTCTTTACTGTGACGGGGACACCTGATATCTTGTACCGCTGCATAAGCCCGAGAGCCTCGCTGATGGGGGCATCAGGAGAGACGGTAATCGGGTCTATAATCATACCGCTTTCCGATTTTTTCACCTTGTCAATCTCGAGTGCCTGACGGTCAGGTGGCATCGCCCTGTGTACTATTCCGATACCGCCCTCCCGTGCCATTGCTATGGCAAGGGAGGCCTCGGTCACGGTATCCATGGCCGCACTTACGATAGGGATATTAAGGGTGATGCTTCTTGTAAGTCTGGTTGATATGTCTACATCCTTGGGGGTTACATCTGATTTTGCAGGCAGCAAAAGAACGTCATCAAATGTTAATCCTACAGGTATGGTTTTCTGAAGCATGGACACCTCTCTTCCGTCTGGGGTGCAATTAATCTAAAATCATACCATTTTCAGCGGGTTGAAGGCAAATTGACCTGAACGTCGCTTAAACATAAGGTTTGGCAGGGGGACATACCTCACGGACCTTCCAGCGCAATATGGTATGGTTCTGAATACAAGACAGGATGAGAAACCTCCGTGAGTGTACGGCCACCTGCCTCCGAGGAAGAATATTATGCAAATGTAAGGTTAAGGTGGCTGTCAGCGAAATGCCTCTATCTCAGCAACCGCCCTTTCCCTGGAAAAGGGTGATTCAACGAGAGGTGTCTCAGTAATGACCGGGATCTGTTCCTCCAGGGTGGTGCCTTTCCTCCTGTATATGATGCCCAGCGGAATCTTTTCTCCCCACTCCAGAGAGCGGCGGAATGCCTCAAGCCGGTCTTCCGGATCATGCTCTTCACCAAGCCGGTAAACACGCTCACCATACCACTGGTAGGTGTTTATCTTGTTGAAGGTTACACAGGGTTGGAGAATGTCGACGAGGGCGAAACCGGGGTGAAGGATCGCCTCTTTGATCAGTTCCACAAGGAACTCTCTCTCACCGGCATATCCCCTGGCCACAAAACTGCAGTCAAGGGAGACGGCCAGTGCAAGGGGGTTCAGTGGTGATGAGATGCTCCCGAAGGGCTGGGTTTTCGAGGGGGTTCCAGCATCCGTGGTGGGAGAGGCCTGTCCCTTTGTGAGTCCGTAGATCTGGTTGTTATGGACAAGAAGTGTGATATCGGGATTCCTCCTGATGGCATGAATAAGATGGTTTCCTCCTTCACCATAACAGTCCCCATCGCCGGCCACTGCGATAACCGTCAGCCTGTTGTTTGCCAGCTTTATCCCTGTTGCCACAGGGAGGGTCCTGCCGTGAAGACCGTTGAATGTGTTGGCCCTTGTGTAGTGGGGTAGTTTTCCTGACTGGCCTATGCCGGAGACCAGCACCAGGTCGGAGGGGTGGAGGTCCAGGCCTGTAAAGACATCCTTCAGCGCCTCCAGGATGGGAAAGTTTCCACAGCCCGGGCACCAGGCCGGGGACTGACCGGTGAATTCATCTCTCGGGTTCACTCTCTTCCCCCTTCTTTAATTAATTCTTCAATGGCATGGACAAGATCGTCAAGGATGAAGGGTCTCCCATCGTATTTCCTGATGTGATGGGTGAACTCTATCCCCAGTTCGGCTCTCAGATACCGCTCGAACTGGCCTGTTGCATTGTTTTCCACGGCGATGGTCAGCCGGGCCTTCCTGAAGGTTTCAAGAAACTCTCCCAGCTTACTGACAGGGAGTGGACATATCTCGCTGAAGTGAAAGAATCCTCCCCTCATCTCCTCTGGCAGCTCCAGGATCGTATCCTTCATGACACCATAGGTGGAGCCCCATCCAACGAGCAGTAAGTCAGGTTCATCGGGACCTTCGTACAGGGGAGGAGAGAGCTCTTCCCTTATTGCAGGGAGTTTTCTCCAGAGCCTTTTTTCAACCATGGCGATTCTTGTTTCAGCATCCTCGATCATGTGTCCTTCCTCGTCGTGTTCATCACTGTCGGTTATTACCGGAGTTGTTATTGAGCCCGGAACGGCAAGGGGAGAGACCCCGGTCGGGGTGATACTGTGTCTTTTATAGTTATCTGGACCTGAGAGGCCAGGACTTTTCAACCTGTAGTCATTACAGATCAGGGCATCCCTGTCCAGAGACTCAAAGGTCCATTCAGAGTCTGCCAGGTACTGGTCAGAAAGGACAAAGGCCGGGATCTGGTACTTTTCAGCAAGGTCAAAGGCCCTGTTTGTAAGATAGACCGCCTGTTCAGGGCTGCCCGGGGCAAAAAGGATGCGCGGAAACTCTCCATGTCCGGCATGGAGCAGGAAAAGAAGATCCCCCTGTTCGGTCCTCGTGGGAAGTCCTGTGGCCGGGCCGGGTCTCTGTACCTCGGCGATTACAATGGGGGTCTCCGTCATCCCTGCAAGGGAGAGCCCCTCAACCATCAGGGCAAAGCCGCCTCCAGAACTCCCGGTCATCGCCCTCACACCGGCAAATGATGCTCCCAGGGCCATGTTTATGGCTGAGATCTCATCTTCAGCCTGCTCAACTATTATCCCATGCTTGAGTGCCTTGGAAGCGAGATAGACCATGATCCCCGTGGAGGGTGTCATGGGGTAGGCTGAGTAAAACCGGCACCCGCTCACAAGGGCACCATAGCCTATGGCCTGGTTACCGTTCAGAATCAGAAGGGGGCGGTTTTTATTTGCCTCCATGGAAAAAGAACACTCATTGCAGTTTTCCCGGGCATATTCATATCCTGCCCGGGCTGCTTTTATGTTATCGTCCACCACCTTGTTTCCCTTCTTGCTGAATACTTCCCTGAGTATTCCGGTATAGATTTCAAGGTCTATCTGGAGCATTCCAAGAACGGCGCCGGTTGCCACGGTGTTTGAGAAGATCCTGTTTCCACCTTCTTCAGAGGCGATTTCCTCAAAGGGGATATGGAGGTATCCCGGCTGATCGTAATCTTTCTTTATGAAGTTCTTGTCGTAAATGACCAGCCCCGATGAGGTCACGGATCCATGGTGCCTCTCTATTGCTTCTTCATTCAGGGCTATGAGGATATCAACCCCTCTCCGGGAGGATGAGACCGGTTTGTCGGAGACCCGTATCTGGTAGAAGTTGTGTCCACCCCTCACCCTTGACATGTAATCCTGATGAGTAAAGACATGGAAGCCCGACCTGGAGAAGACCCTCCCTATGGCGGAACCGATAGTCTGGATCCCCTGCCCCGCCTCTCCGGCTATCCTGATGGTATATTCCATAATGTTATTGTATCACAAAATAACGCTTTAGCTTGACGTTACCTCAATGTTGCATAAACATGAGGTTAGGCAGGGGATGAAAACAGGCTAAGGTCAAGGCCGAGAGATAAGCATATAGCGTGCAGGGAAGTAACCAATAACCAATAACCAGTAACAAGTAACCAACAGTCTCTTGCCGGAAGGCCTCCTGAGGGCATTTAGTCGTATCGACCACTCCCTGCCTCCTTATGCAACGTTAAGGTTAAATCAGGAGTGTCGTCTCAGGATCTCCCTGTTATAGACGGCGATAACATCACCGCGCCTGAGCATCCCCACCACCTTTCTGGGGTTCTCCCGGGAGACTACGGGTATTTCGTCGATATCCATAGTGGCGAAGTGTCTCATGGCGGTGGTCAGGTTATCATCCGGGTAGAGGACGAGTACATCCTCTGTGCAGAGTTCCCCAACTGTGACCACTTCCTTTATGTAGTCTTCAAAAAGGACCTTCCTGACATCCTGGAGTGAGATTATCCCTACCATCTCACCCTTGGAATCCACCACCGGATAGTAGAACCCCCCGCCTCCCTCAATAACAAGCTCCATGAACTCCTTGAGGTTCACCC
>WFTX01000008.1 GCA_015485235.1 Nitrospirota bacterium
CTTGTGACCAACGACGACGGTATCCAGTCTGAGGGCCTCAAAACACTCACAGAAGCAATGGAAGAGTTAGGAGAGGTCTGCGTTGTGGCCCCTGAGAGGGAAAAGTCCGCCGTGAGCCATGCCCTTACAATGCACAGACCCCTCAAGGCCGAAAAGATCGAAGAGGGGAGATATACCGTCAACGGGACCCCTACTGACTGTGTTGTCGTAGCCGTTGAAAAGATCCTTTCCAAAAAGCCGGATATACTGCTCTCCGGTATAAACAGGGGGGCAAACATGGGTGATGACATCACCTACTCCGGAACCGTCTCTGCAGCAATCGAGGGAACGCTCTTCAACATCCCGTCCATTGCTGTTTCCATGCCTTTCACCGATGGAAAGAAATTCCACTTCGAGACCGCAGCATCCTTTGCAAAAAGGCTCGCCACGATGATCCTCAAAGAGGGTCTTCCACCTGATACACTGCTTAATGTGAATGTCCCGAACCTCCCCGAAACAATGGTGAAAGGTGTGAACTTCACCAGGCAGGGCAAGAGGGTTTATGACAATGCCATTCATGAGATGCTTGATCCCTGGGGCAGGATCCATTACTGGATCGGTGGAGGAACACCCACCTGGGAACCGGGCAACAACACCGACTTCAGTGCAGTTGATTCGGGCTTCATCTCGATCACCCCCCTCCATCTCGACCTCACCAATTACGAGGCCCTCTCCTTCCTGAGGGAACGATGGAAGGACTTCACGGAAGAAGAATGAAAAAGGCTGGATACGACGTCATAGTAGTAGGGGCAGGCCCGGCAGGCATCTTTGCAATCCTTGAACTTCTCAAAAACGCCCCCGGTATCAGGATACTCCTGATAGAAAAGGGGCTTGATATCAACAAACGGCACTGCCCCATGATGACCAGGGATGTCTCCTGCCGGACCTGCGAGATCTGCGCCATCCTCTCCGGCTGGGGAGGAGCAGGTGCATACAGTGACGGTAAACTCTCCCTCTCCGGCCAGGTAGGCGGGAATTTAGGCCGCTACACCGGGGAGGATAAGCTCAGGGAACTCATTGAATATGTGGATGCCATATACCTTGAATACGGTGCACCTTCTGAGGTGTTCGGGACCCCTTCGAAACAGCTGAGTCAGCTCATCAACACCGCTGCAAAAAACGATCTCACGCTGATACCTTCACCTATCCGGCATATAGGGACTGAAAACTGCCGTATCCTGCTGGAGAGGATCAGGGCATTCGTGGATGAACAGATAGACATCCTCTTTGAAAGCAGGGCAACTGACATCATTATCAGCGGGAAGGGGAGAGTCTCCGGTGTCCGGCTGAGTAACGGTGAAGAGGTCATGGGAAGGTTCGTAATTCTTGCCCCTGGACGGGAAGGCTCCCGGTGGCTTGAGCGGGTGGCAAGGAGGCACGGTCTGGGACTCCTTAACAATCCCGTGGATATAGGTGTCAGGGTGGAACTGCCTGCCCCGGTCCTGGAGCCCCTGACATCAGTAACCTACGAGCCCAAGCTCATCTACTACTCAAGGGCCTTCGACGACCGGGTCCGGACCTTCTGCGTAAACCCCTACGGTGAGGTGGTAAAGGAATACCTCAAGGGTATCTGGACCGTAAACGGCCACAGCTACGGAGACCGGAGGACGGAAAACACGAACTTTGCAATACTCGTAAGCACCTTTTTTACCGAACCCTTTGACGAACCCATCTCGTACGGGAGGTACATAGCCAGGCTTGCCAACTTCCTCGGACAGGGTGTACTGATACAGAGGCTTGGAGACCTTAAAAAGGGACGGAGGTCAACGCCTGAGAGGATAGCCCGTGGTATGGTGAACCCGACTCTCAGGGATGCAACACCAGGGGACCTGAGCTTCGCCCTCCCCTACCGGTACCTGACCGGCATCCTGGAGATGCTTGAAGCAATGGACAGGATAGTACCGGGAGTGAATTCCCGTCATACCCTGCTTTACGGTATCGAGGTGAAGTTCTACTCACGGCAGATAAAATTGAGTCCCCATCTTGAGACAGAGGTGGAAAACCTCTTTGCCATAGGTGATGGGGCGGGAGTGAGCCGGGGGCTTATTCAGGCCTCAGCCTCAGGGGTGGTATCGGCACGGGAGGCACTCAGAAGACTCTGAGCATCCCTCCCGTCCTCGAACCGATTATTATCACAGCATAAACTGCCTCTATTTGCCTGACTGCCTCTGCAGGTATTTGAAGAAATCGCCCTTTGTTGAGAGTACCAGCCAGTCCTTGCCGGAAAAGGTTGTCTTGTAGGTCTCCATGGTCTTCAGGAACCGGTAGAAGTCGCGTGATTCCTGGCTCTGGTTATAGGCCTTTGCATATATCGCAGTCGCCTCGGCGTCAGCCTTACCAATAATCTCCTGGGCTGTCCTGTAGGCACCGGACTGGATCTTCTTCAGTTCGCGCTCCTTGTTTCCCAGTATCTTGGAGGCCTCTCCCTGCCCCTCGGACCGGAACTTGTCGGCTATCCTCTTTCTCTCGGAAATCATTCTTTCAAATATCTTCTGCTGAACCTCTTTTACGTAATTAATTCGCTTGAAGCGCAGATCGAGCAGTTCAATACCAAGCTCAAGGGTACGCTTTGATGCTGCCTCAAGTATCGAACGGGTTATGACCTCCCTGCCTGACTTTATTTTAGCCAGACTCTTGGCCACTTCACCGGCCAGAAGGCCTTCACTCGTCAGGTATTCCCTGTTCGTTGTCCGGACCAGTTCAACGAGAAGGTGTTTGGCGATTGCATTTCTGGTCTCACCGTCCAGGATGTCATCCAGCCTGGACTGGGCACCCCGTTCGTCCCGGACACGTTGAAAGAACAGCAGCGGGTCCTTTATCCGCCAGCGTGCATAGGTGTCCACCCAGATGAATCTTTTATCTTTCGTCGGAACCTGATTGGGATCGCCATCCCATTCCAGGAATCGCCTGTCAAAAAAATGCGCCTCCTGTATAATGGGGACCTTGAAGTGGATACCGGGTTTTACTATTGGTTTGCCCACGGGCTTCCCGAACTGCGTGATTATGACCTGCTGTGTTTCATCTACGATGAATGCGGCGGAAACCACCGCAATCAAGGCAAGAACAACTACACCTGCGAATACTATATATTTTACTTTTTTCATTACTTTGCGTCTCCCTTCTCAAACTGGAACAGTGGCAGGATGCCGGTTATCTTGTCATCGGTAATCAGCTTCTTCCCCACCTGCTGGAGGACATCGTTCATTGTTTCCAGGTAAATGCGCTGAAGTGTCACCTCTTTCGCCTTCAGATACTCCTTGAAGATTGAATCGAACTTTGCCGCTTCACCCCGGGCATTGTTCACCCTCTCCAGTGCATAACCCCTTGCCACCTCAATAGTCCTGTCAGCCTCACCGCGTGCCTTGGGGATAACGCGGTTGTATTCCGATTTGGCCTGATTGATCAGTTTTTCCCGCTCCTGTTGCGCTTCGTTGACCTCGTTAAAGGCGGGCTTTACCGGCTCAGGGGGATTGACATCCTGCAGCACCACCTGGTCAACCTTTATACCCAGTTCATACTGATCACAGAGTTCCTGGAGTTTCACCGTGACGGTACTCGCAACCTCCTGCCGGCCGATGGTCAATACCTCGTCCACCGTACGGTCACCAACGACCTCACGCATGACCGCCTCATTGATGTCGCGAAAGGTCGAAACAGCATTCCTCACACGAAAGAGGAAGTTGTAAGGGTCTTTGATACGGAACTGGACAATCCATTCCACTTCAGCGGCATTCAGGTCCCCTGTCAACATCAGGGATTCCTCCGGATATTTCTTTGTTGAGTATTGGGTTCTGACACCAGGCTTTGTTGTTCTGAAGCCGAGTTCAAGCTTCAACTGCCGTTCAACAGGGACCTTGTAAACCCTTTCGATACCCAGCGGCAGTTTGAGATTCAGGCCTGGATCGGCAATACGGGTGAACTTCCCGAATCGCAGGACAACACCAACCTCTTCTGTATCCACAGTAAACCATGCGGAATACACAAGGGCTAAGAGCAGTATCGCCACCACAACCCAGCCGATCATCCCCGGGTTGATTTTGGGCAGGCGGACACTCTTCAAGTCATTCATGTCAAATGGTACCTTTGGCTCCATAAAACATACCTCCTGTTTTTCTCTGTGTTTTTCTTGGCCAGGGACAGCGTCATCTGCAAGAAACCGGGTTCAAGAGTAAGGAATTCCTGGACTATCCTGAGGTTCAAGAACTGGCC
>WFTX01000009.1 GCA_015485235.1 Nitrospirota bacterium
CTGTTTCAAGAAAGTCTTCCTTCAGGTAGTAGTATCCCTTGTCAGTGTTTATGAAAGTCTGTGAAAAGTGTTTCAGGCACGAATTGACGCTGTGATCACTGATTCTTTTTCCTGTCAAGACCTTCAGCTTTTCCCCTATTTCCTTATAGTGGAGAAGTTTGCCAGCACTTTTAATTATCAGAGCAATGGTCATGTCAGCAGGATATGTTAAAGTCACCAAAACAGGGGAATAAGATGTCCTCCGAGCCGGGCATGTTAAATTACCTATTGATCCACGAAAATCAGGAGGTAAGAGCATGCTCAACAAGGAGGACTGGATGTATATTAACACAGAGAGGGACAAGGGAGTCTACATCAAGGACATAGCTGCAGAGTTGGGAGTACACCCAAAGACAGTAAGCCGAGCACTGAGGCGAGGGGGGCCGCCCTCCGGGAATCGCCCTGGTGCGAGGAAGAGCAAGCTTGATCCGTACAAGCCGATGATAGACGGGCTGCTGCGAGAAGGGGTATGGAATGCAGTGGTGATATACCGTGAGATCTGTGAGGCGGGATATGAAGGGGAGATCACGATATTACGTAAATACATACGGCCCAAGCGGGTATTAAGGCAGGGGCGTGAGACGGTGAGGTTTGAGACATTACCCGGTGAACAGACGCAGAGCGACTGGGGCCAGATATGGACGGAGGTAGGAGGGCAGCGGAAGAAGGTGCACTTCATGGTCAACACCCTTGGGTATTCCCGGAGGTTTCATTTCTGGTGTACGGATTCAGAGGACTCCGAGCACACCTATGAAGGGATAATCAGGAGTTTTGAGTATTTTGGAGGAGTCACCAAAGAGGTGCTAACAGACAATCTCAAGGCGGCGGTGATATCGCACAGCCAGAGCGGGAAGGTTGTATACAACGAGAGGTTTCTTGACGTGGCCGGGCATTACGGGTATATGCCGAGGGCCTGCAGGCCCTATCGGGCGAGGACGAAGGGCAAGGACGAGCGGATGGTGGGGTATATAAAGGGGAACTTTTTCCAGAGATACCGGAGGTTTGAGAGTCTTGAGCATATGAACAGACTTGCAGAGAAGTGGCTTGAGGAGGTGGCGGACCGGCGGGTGCACGGAACGGTAAAGGAGGTGGTCTCAGAGAGGTTTGAGCGCGAAAGGGAAAAACTTCAGCCGCTTCCTCTGACGAGATACGACACCTCATACCGAGAGCACCGGATCGTGGGCTGGGACGGGTATATAGAAGTCCGAGGGAACCGCTACAGCGTGCCTGATGCATATTGCGGGCAGACGGTGGCGATACGAATAAGCCTTGAAGGGCAACTGAAGGCATTTACACCTGATGGAGAGAAGATAGCAGAGCACAGGCTGAGGCCTTCAGAGGAGGGCTGGGTCAAAGTGCCGTGGCATCACGAGGGGTTGTGGAAGAGGACGATGGAGGTGCAGAGGAGGGACCTCGGGGTATATGAGGAGGTGGCGGGATGATGGAACTTGCAGGGTTGCTTGAGAAGATGAAGATGGATCACCTCATGGTAAGCCTTGAGAGTCTCTGCGAGCATGCCTCGAAGAGGGATCTTGGATATCGGGAGTTTCTGACAGAGGCGCTGAGGGCGGAGTGGCAGGGCCGGAGGCAGAAGGGGATAGAGATGAGGCTGAGTATGGCGAGGTTTCCGTGGATAAAGACGATAGAGGAGTTTGATCTTGGGTTTCAGCCGAGCATAGACCGGAGGGTAATAAGGGAGTTATCAGGGCTTGGGTTTGTGGAGAGGGCTGAAAACGTGATACTGCTTGGCCCCCCTGGAGTAGGGAAGACCCATCTGGCGATAGGGCTTGGGGTAAAGGCAGTGGAGGCAGGGCAGAAGGTACTGTTTCTTACCCTTGAGGCGCTTATAAACCGGCTGAAGAAGGCTCAGATGGAACACAGGGTAGAGAAACAGTTGCAACAGCTGGTGTATCCCCGGGTTCTGATAATAGATGAGATGGGATATCTGCCGATGAGCAGGGAGGAGGCAGGGCTGTTTTTCCGTCTGCTTACAAGACGTTACGAGAAGGCCAGTATGATAATAACCTCCAACAAGAGCTTTGTGGACTGGGGAGAGATATTCGGGGACCAGGTGCTGGCAACGGCGATACTGGA
>WFTX01000010.1 GCA_015485235.1 Nitrospirota bacterium
GTTAAAGAATTTACCCCGCCTTGATGAGGAGGCTGAAAGGTTTGAGGATGCTCTGAGGGAGATAAGAGAGAAGCAGCCGACCCTGCCTGAAAAGGAAGAATGGGCATAATTTTTGACACGAGTGTACTCGTTTCCTTTGAAAGGGGACTGATCAATATAGACAAGCTCGTCACCGGAAGAGAAAAAGAGCCTTTTGGTATAAGTGTAATTACCGTATCAGAGCTACTTCATGGCGTTCATCGGGCTGATTCACAGAAAAGGCGGTTGAAAAGAGAAGCCTTTGTAGAGAAGATTCTTGAAACCTTCCCGATTTACCCCTTTGATCTCAATGCCTCAAGGATTTATGCAAGATTATGGGCGTCTCTGGCGAGGAAAGGAAAACAGGTAGGTGCTCATGACCTTATGATTGCCTCTACTGCAATATCTCTTGGTTTTTCCGTGCTTACATTTAATCTCCGTGACTTCAGGAAAATCAAGGGATTGAATCTTGAGGTCTGGAAATAATAATTTGGAAGAGGTAACAACTGACGCATTGCGCTATAATAGTATGTAGACCATAATATGCATCAATATTCTGGTGAGTTTATGCGAAGCGTAGCCTTTTGACATGACTGTTAAGTAGTTTCCAAAGCTGACCGCATGCTCTTTTCATGCGTTCCATTGTTCCTTGTTATTTGTAAAAAGGAGAATCACATGAAGGAGTCAAGAGAGAAAGCAGTGATCCGGGAGATGGTGGAGCCGCTGGATATCCGGCTTGACGGAGACAGGCCCTGGGATATCCGGGTACACAACCCCGATTTTTACAAAAGAGTACTCTGCGTGGGCTCTCTTGCACTTGGTGAAAGCTACATGGATGGCTGGTGGGATTGTGAAGCCCTTGACCAGTTCTTTGAAAGAATCCTGGCCCACAGACTGGATGAAAAGGTGAAGACCAGCCCCGGCATCTCTCTCTGGACCCTGCTCAGGACGAAGATAGCCAACCCCCAGTGCCGCTCCAAGGCCTATGAAATCGGGAAGAAACACTATGATATCGGGAATGACCTTTTCACGCTCATGCTCGATAAGTGGTTGAACTACTCCTGCGGCTACTGGGCAAAGGCAAAGACCCTTGATGAGGCCCAGGAGGCCAAGATGGAGTTGATCTGCCGGAAATTGGGACTTCGGCCCGGCATGAAGGTTCTGGACATCGGGTGTGGCTGGGGGGGCTTTGACAAATACGCAGCTGAAAAATACGGAGTCTCGATACATGGTATAACAGTCTCACAGGAGCAGGTGAAGTTTGCGGCTGAGTTTTGTGAGGGGCTTGATGTTACAATCGAGCTTAAGGATTACCGGGATCTGGATGGCAGATACGACAGGGTTGTTTCAGTAGGCATGTTTGAACATGTGGGATACAAGAACTACAGGACTTACATGGAGGTTGTGCATAGATGCCTGAAAGAAGACGGCCTCTTTCTGCTGCACACCATTGGCATGAACTATTCGGTCACTTCAAATGATCCCTGGCTTGAAAAGTATATTTTTCCTAACTCCATGATACCCTCGGCAAAACAGATAACCACGGCAGCAGAAAGACTCTTCGTGCTGGAAGACTGGCACAGCTTCGGGCAATATTACGATAATACCCTGATGGCCTGGTACAACAACTTTACAAAAAACTGGGACAAACTCAGAGCTGCCTATGACGATAGGTTTTACCGCATGTGGACCTACTATCTTCTCTCATGTGCCGGCGGGTTCAGGGCAAGAAGGACACAGTTGTGGCAGATCGTGTTTTCAAAGAGGGGAGTAAAGGGGGGCTATAATTACAGGGAGCATTTCGGGACAGAGACCTGTTGACCTAAACATTGTATAAACAGGCGGGGAGCCATACCCTCAAATCTTTCCAAAACCGATGAGATATTATAAGGTAGATGATATCGCATGCCCTGACACCAGGTGGGATCCTTGTTCACGAGGTGTTGCCTTACACAATGGTATCGCTGGAAAGGTTTTCGGGTAGTTTTAATGAAGAACCCTGCGGCCACGATACGGGCAAGTCCGAAACGGACTCGTATCGAGCAAGACCACGGGACAATGCCACTTGCCGCAAGCCACAAAGTGGCTGGAGGCAAGAATGGAATTAATGCCTTTTCCTTCCATTGAGATGCCGGAGGCAGATCCAATGCCACTTGCCGCAAGTTGCGAAGCGCCTGGAGGCAAGAATGGAATAGAATCATTAAATCCCTGCATTGAGTTATTATGCACTCGCTATGCATATCCAACTGTAAGGTAGATCCTACAGCTCTTAAGGTTTCTTCAGATAGTTACGACGGGGCCGTCACTTGCGATCCTGTCGGGCCTTGAACGTCCGGAGGCGGTTTATTGCTGCGGAAAGTTCATGGGGACGGAAGAGGGCATAGTCACCTCTCGGCACTGGTGAGAGTGTATCAAGCCCATGAGCGCATATGTCCGAAATCACAAGATCCACCACCTCTTTGAGGGTTTTCCTCCCATCCATATATCTCATTGCATGGACCATGGCATCAGCTATCGCCCTGGTCTGGCTTGCTGAGACAAGCTGCTCTACTGCAGAGAGGTCGATCATTTCCCTGCCAAAGAGGATGGAAAGGAGCCCCTTAGATGAAACCTTTACCTCCCGTCTGCCCCTGCTGGGATCAAAACTCTCCCTTAACGGCAGACGGGCCGTTATACTGCCAAACCTCTCTCCACCTTCGGGGGTGCGTTCCTTTCTGAATTTTTCAGCAATCTCCTTAGCCCCGTCGGTGCAGTCAATGGCAAGGTATTCCTTCATACAGATAACCCTGTCGGCCACATCAAAGTAATCCCCTGAACCGCCGATAACAATAATGCTCGAGACACCAAGACCGGTGTACAACTGGCGGACCTTGTCAACAAAGGGTGTGATGGGTTCGTCTTCCTTTCTGATCAGCTCCTGCATCCTGTGGTCGCGGATCATGAAGTTTGTAGCCGAGGTGTCTTCATCTATCAGAAGGAGCCTGGCACCAACTTCAAGGGCCTCCATGATGTTTGCCGCCTGAGACGTACTCCCGCTTGCATTGTCTGTGCAGAATGAGATGGTGCTCTTGCCAAAGGGGAGGTCCTTTATGAAGGGGGATATATCCACCGCCTCAACCCTCCGGCCGTCTTCAGCCCTTATCATCACGGTCTCGGCAAGGGAGACCACGAATTCCCTCCCGTCACCGGGTATATGGTTGTAAATACCGAGCTTTACGGCATCAAGGAGGGTGGATTTGCCATGAAAACCACCACCCACGATAAGGGTTACACCCGCGGGTATCCCCATCCCTCTTATCTTTCCCCTGTTCGGGAGGTCTATCTCAACGGAAAGGGAGGGAGGAGAGCTGAATTCGATGGCATCCTCAAGGGGCCGCGAGTCCACACCACTTTTCCGGGGAAGCCTTGAGCCGTCGGCCACAAAGGCAACAAGACCAAGTTCCCCGAGGGCCTCCCTCAGGTAGTCGGCATCCTCTGATGTCTTGATGTGCCTGTAGAGTTCTGCCCTGTCAAGGCTTTCAAAAAGCAGGGACTCCTTAACGATGGCGGGGATCTCCCTGAAGAGCATCTCCCCGGCATGATGGGAATTTACCCGCCTTCCCTCAGCAGGAAGCCCTATCGAGACCCTTGCCTCGACAAAGTCATGGTTTACAACAACAGAGCTCCGCTCAAGTATCTCCTGCCCCGGCCGGTCAATGGCAATAAGGCCGCTGCTGCCTGTGCCGCGCCTTCTGCTGCGGCTGAATGCCTTTCTGTGAAACACACGGGTAATATAGTCCCGGAGGGCAACAGAACGGCTATGGTTATTGTAGGTATCTTCAGGGAACTGTGCCCTCTTCCGGGGCAGCCTGATACGGATCCGGCTCGGTGCGGCAAAGGGGTCGGACTGTATTGTGTCAAAGGTGAGGGTATAGTCCTCAAACTGGTATGTTCCCTTCAGCTCCCTGTATGCCTTGTATCCCTTTCCGTGTATCTTCCTGAGGATATTGCGCAAGTCTCCGCTGCTTTTCATGGTCAGTTATTATACATGGATGGAAACGGGTTTAACGGAAATAGCCGGTTGGTCTCCCTGCCTGGGCAGCCCCGGACGTTATGGAGCTTGGGAGAGTTCACCTTACAGTTGCATAAATTGTCACTCAAAGGCAGGGAGGTGTACCACTCAGGAGGCCTTCCGGCAAGACACTACCGCGCCACGCACTGCCTCTGAGTCGTCCTTTCCTGAACCCCA
>WFTX01000011.1 GCA_015485235.1 Nitrospirota bacterium
CCTTTACGGAGAACAATTTTCACCGCTTTGCCACAGGTGTTAGTCCAGGTTATGTTGTGAACACTTCCCAGAACCCATGACTCACCACCATTTGGTGAGTTGACTGTAAGACACCCTGCCGATGCCGACACTGCATAAGCCAATACCAGCATCAAAACCATCCCTATGACTGCTGCCTTCCTCATGCTTCCCTTCTCCTTTCCCTTCTTAAAGTTTACACTTTCTCCTTAGTGGCTTATTTGATTGTTATGGTTCATCTCTCTCATAATAGTATTTTCATCCCCACCCTCTTCAGGAGGAAGGGTTAGGGAGGTCAAGAGCGTTGTTTTTATACTGAAACAGTTAATAGTTTATGGTATTTCTAAGGTGCCCTCACAATCATTCATCGGTACCAAATCATTACCGGATCCTCCATTGCAGGCATCGTAACCATCTCCTCCGTACAAGTGATCATCCCCTTGATCGCCAAATAGAACATCACTATCTGAGCCACCAAATAAAACATCGTTGCCGGAACCTCCAAATAAAGTATCTTTACCACTTTCACCATACAGATAGTCGATCCCATTACCACCTATCAAGTTATCCGAACCTGGTCCACCATGAAGGTTGTCGTTACCATTATTACCGTAGATGTAATCATTTCCGGTATTCCCGTATATCTCGTCATTACCGTCACCACCACAGATGGTGTCGTTTCCACCCAAGCCGAGTATCTTGTCGTTACCTCCCAAGCCAGCAATCACATCATCTCCTTGAGTTCCCTGTATCACATCATTTCCCGTCGTACCAACTATCGTTGCGGTTTTTCCTGCACATTTAATTGCCAGGGGTTTGAAGGGCTTTAATGGTTTCTTAGGCACTACCATTTTTATCTTCACTGACAGAATGAACTCCTTCTGAACCGTCTGGGCACCTGAGGGACAACTGTCTGTTACCTGGACTGTGAAGGTATATGTCCCGAATTTTGTTGGTGTGCCTGTAACGGCACCGGTTGAGTCATTCATTGTAAGCCCTTGAGGCATCGAGCCTGAAACCATCGTGAAAGTTATAGGTGCCTGACCGCCAGAGGTCTGTATCTGGTAACTGTACGCTTGATTTACCATGGCATCAGGCATATTCGCAGGAGATGTGATGCTCAGGGGCTGGCACTGCTGAGGTTCAGGGTTGATTGTCAACGAGAAGGTCTTCTGAACCGTCTGGGCACCTGATGGACAACTGTCTGTTACCTTGACTGTGAAGGTGTAAGTGCCTGTTGCAGTCGGTGTTCCTGATATTACCCCTGCTGAATTGAGGTTAATACCTGGAGGAAGTGAGCCTGATACCTTCTGAAATGTAACAGGTGCCTGACCACCAGAGGTCTGTATCTGATAGTTGTATGACTGGTTGACAAAACCATCAGTTAGTGTATTCTGTGAAGTTATGCTCAACGGCGCACACTGTCCGGGAGAACCGCTCGTTATGCTGAAGTAAGCGTTGCTTGCGTCCTTTGCAGAATTGTCCATGGTCTTCACCAGGACTTTGTAGTCCGTGCCCGTTCCAGCAGTTCCTCCCTGATAATTCCCTACTGTCCAGGGAAATACCGTCTGGTTTGCCGGAATGTTCGTGACAATGTTCCCGATCTTTGCAGCACCTTTACGGAGAACAATTTTCACCGCTTTGCCACAGGTGTTAGTCCAGGTTATGTTGTGAACACTTCCCAGAACCCATGACTCACCACCATTTGGTGAGTTGACTGTTAAACATCCTGCTGATGCTATAATCGTATACAGCAAGACTACTACCACTGCCAATGCTATAATTCCTGTTCTTTTCATCTCCCTCTTTCCTCCTTTATGTATTTTTACCCGCCTGTATTTTAGTGGCATTAAAAACTGGAAAGGTTCATAACCGGAGGGGCGAAGATATTGCAATGTTGATGAAAAGGGAAATCCGGCAGAAGAATTAACTGAAATGAGACGAAAATGAGGGGAAGATGGCGCCCCTGCTCCCTGCCTCATTGGCCCTTCTATTTCTTTATATCACAAAATACCCCTGTTGTCAAGGTTTTTATCTCCTGATAAGAGGTTTTGACAATCCCTTCTGTCCGGCACCTCCCAATCAACTCGGTTCTCTCACTGAGATTACGTTCCAGATAAAAAGGTGATTCAAGAAGTATCCCTATGAGTTCTCTTATGGTCATCTTTTCCTCCTCTGTTATTAAGTGGCAAAAGTGGAAGAAAAGGTTCAACTGATTAAGGGATTTCCAACAAGGGAGACAGGATATGTACGTTCAGTTTAAATGCATGTTGATAAGGGGCTTCTTGAGACATAGAGGGTCCTTGCCAATCTCAAGAATTCTGAGATGGTTCTCCATGTTAGAGTCACAGTAGAGCGTACCAGCCATCAGTCCCGGCTGGTCAGTCCAGGATGTGCTTACACCGACATTACATGTCTGTGAACCGTCAGGCGGACTACTGCCCTGAACAGTTATCGTCTGATTTGTAGAAGATGTTTTTATCTTGCCCAGGAAGATCTTTCCATGCCATATATCCTTCTCAAAATACTCCTTGAGAGGTGTTATGGTGATATTGAAAACTCTTGTTGCCTTCTCAGGAACTTCATACACTGCAGGAGAGCCTAAACTGCAAGAAAATCCCTTTGACCCAACTGTGCAGATATTAAACCGGCCAGTTGTTTCACCGTGGTTGACGACAGTAAGAGTCATGTTGTAAGTAGTGCCGTGACAGACTTTCTGCGGGATACCGCCTATATTAGCTATCTCCAGCTCTGCCGGCTTAATGAGTGGTATGCCCGGTGATATCTTTATAGCAGACTTGCTTCCTCCTGTCGCAATCTCAAGCGGCTTGGGCTTTTCAAGTACAAATACACCGCTCATTCCCATAAAGGGTTGATTCAGTATGTTCACCTTGATCTGGTAGCCCGGCCCCGGCTGGGCGACACCACCGTTAAATAGCCCGGCCTTCCAGGTATAGGTCCCAATACCTGCAGGAATGTTGTTTATAATTCTGCCAAGTTTCTGACCATTTTTATAAAGAAGAAGCCTTGCATTGGCTGGCGGCCCAGCCCAGTCCCAGGAGATTGTGAGGTCCTTTCCCAGCTCATAACCTTTTCCCCCTTGGGGGGACTGGACATTCACAGTTCCTCCGTGCGAAACAGAAATAGCAGAAAAGACAAACCCTGCCAAAAACATTATCACAAAAAGGAATCGCTTTAATCTGGACATCTTCCGCTCCTTTCTGCAGGAAATTACTTGACATCCATCTCAGAAGACAACTTCATAATAATTTATCAGCACCGTATAGCCATGATGTTCATCCCCCTCACACCACGCGTGCACCTTGCCTGTCCGGGAGTCAGTTGTCGGCCGTTTTATCCAGTTGTAACCGTACCTTCCCAGAGGCAGAGCGCCGTTTGCATCATACTCAACACTAACACCCCGGACTTTAACTGCTCTCATGCTCCTTGGCGAACCAGGGGAATTGGGCTGTTCATAAACAAGCACCTCAAGGCCGCTTGAAGTTATCCATCCAAATCCGGGAAGTCTAACAGTAAATGGCCAGTCGTCTTTTGAAACACATGTTGTTATATCATGAGAAAGCCTGAGAGTCCTTTTCCTGTTCCACCCTATCTCCCGATCCAGTTGATTGTTATTCAGGTTGGAATCTCTCATCATCCCGGGCAATTTCAGTCTTGCCCTCAGTTTTACTCCTGAGACCCCGTCAGAGGGACCAATCCTGGAAAAGTGATAAGTTATGCTGCCCCTGTGAATTATATCACTGCCTGAAGGACTGCCACCATCATACTGCAGTGTCTTTAGCACAACAGGCCCCTCTTCCCCTCTTCCCATAGGATGGTACGGTATTGCCTCCAATATAATTTTCAACCCTTGTGCCAGATTCCCTGGCAGAGTTATTGCCGGGACCTTCACTTCATAATCAAAGTCTATACTGTAAGAGCCGTAAGCATTCTTTGGAGTGAAACCAGCCTCCTTGATGGATGGATCGATTATCTTCATGGGCGTTAAACTGCCTGGAAGGAGGTCGACGCTCGGAAGAAACAATCTGATACTGTCAGCCATGAGATTTGAAACGCCTGCAGAATTCTTGACCTGAAACCAGACGGTTTTCTCGCCGATCCCGGGACTTGAAAGTTGAAACGATGGTGCCTGACTATAGGGCATCCACCCACAGCCAGTGCCGGAAAAGGAACTGTTTTCACAGGCACGGTAATTGACAGGTGAACCCTGCGCCACGTTATTCAGAACTATACTCCTGCTGGAAGTTGACCCTGCACCGTTATTGATTCTGAAAGAATCAACACGCGGTGGGCCTTCAGAGGCTGCAAGGATTGTAAAGTTATTGTCACTTATATCCCTGAGTGTGCCATCGGAAGTCTTCACCAATATCCTGTAGTCGTTTCCGGGCGGGAAATCATCAGCTGTCTCTGGGATATGCCAGAGATATCCTGACCGGCCAATCGTGGTGGTTGCTATCAGTTTATACCTCCGCCCGCCTTTTCTTGCTATAATTTTTATCTGCTTGTTTGGATCTATATCACCCCGCCACCAGGAAATCATATGAGCAGTACCCTTCTGCCAAACCTCGCCACCGTTTGGTGTTATGACACTTATAAGGTCAGATGCATGTACAGGAGCGCTGATGATGACAGATAATGCAAATACTGCAGATATCATCAACCTGATGTTCTGTAAGATATTTCTTGTTTTCATTCCAGTTTTCCTTTAAAATTTATTTTACTCTACCCGTATTAATCGTGATTTTGTCTCTATCCTGCCCATCATCTAAGGTGATTTTTCAAGAGGGTTTATCATTGGCCCTTTCTCTATTTTTATTTCCAGCCCATGATTAACCACTCCTTTCTTTGTGACCATGCTGACGTTAGCGTTGATGACCGGGTAGTAATAGAATACCTCCACATTTCCCGGCATCAAAGCAGCACCACTTGTACTGCGATAATCTTGCACAATATAAAGACGCATAAGCGGAGTGGGAATTGCAACTATCTTTATAGCATTCACTCCTTTCTGAAATGACATTCCTTTATATGGAGCAACAAATGTAAGGGTTTTGCCACTGTTCATTGAAAACAGGTACTTTCGGTAAATCGGGATTTTCATTTCTGACAACTGATCAGGGTCTTTTACGCTAAGTTCCATCCATAAAGAACCATATGTGGGGTTGCCATAGTCACCTATAGTCCAGTTACTGGCACTTCTTGTCTCCAGTAATACCTCCACCTTAGCCAGTAAACCCGTTTCATAGTTTATATAGGGGGTGATACTTTTTATCATAAAGTCGCCATCAAGCGGAGTAGAGTTACAGTTATTAATATCGTTCTGTCTTGAGTTTAAAACCGAGTCACTTTTACTCATGGGAACACCAAGACACCAGTCATAATGCCTTCTGTAATCCGCATGCCACATGGGACCTGACTTGGCGCACATATACTTCTGGTTTGTATTGAACTGGAGAACGGACTGTTTTGCATAATCATCACAGATCTTTCTCTGATACTCAAGCACAGCAGACATGTTTTTAGACGGATTATATGCTGTCACACCGGTAATCGTAGCCGTTTCTGTATTTGGTGAAGGTGCAGGTCCTGGTTGAACGGCATCAGTTCTGTATATCTTAAAGCTCACGGTCCCCCTTGTCCTGTTGTCAACGGTTTTTATTAAAAGCATATAGTTTCCGACCTTTAGGCTCTGGGGGATCATCCACTGGAATACCCCGCTGGATGCCGGTAAAGGAACAGGCGAGATATTTTTGACTTTCACTCCTCCGGCCCTGAGAACTATCTTTATCTTTGCAGAAGGAGAGAGACTTCCGATAACCTGCCACTTTACTTGATAGGAATTGTTTACAAACCAGCTCTCTCCCGGTTTCGGACTCGTTATCCTGATAGTTGCCGCCTCTGAATAAAAGATTCCTGTACAAAGCAATCCCAGAAAAACAAAGATAATTATTAACCCGACCCGTTTCATCTTTCTATCTCCCTTCATAAAGATTTACTTCTTATAACTCTGGATTGTTATATACGCCGTGTAAGGGCTGGTGTCGGAACATGACGTACCCCTCGGTGCCATAAGGACAACGTTTCCCCCTTTCTGCCACTGCTGGGGGCTGAGGTTCAGTATGGCATTACCCATCCAGTCA
>WFTX01000012.1 GCA_015485235.1 Nitrospirota bacterium
TCGTGCATCAGAAGCCCGAGTGACTTCTCCCTCACCTTTCTCTCAGGAGAACACAGGTTTATCAGATAGGAGGAGTGAATGAAAACAGGAGATATTCCCCATCTTACCGAGTTTTCCCTGAACAGAGCCGATTCTTCCCTGGCTAGGCTTTTCCTTTCCCACGAACGGGGGTTGTGTGAGAAGATCTGCATGGTGTTACACCCGAGCCCGGCCGCCCTCTCAGGTGCAAGGTGAATTCCTCCGGCTATGGAGACGTGGAGTCCGACAGGAGAGGCTGAAGGTCTCAATCTGGTCTCCTTTCTGATGAAGAGGTTAGCCCTTGAACATATACAGTCGATATGTGATATAATTCATCCATGATTAATTTTAAAAGATTGTTTCTCATTATTACCTGTGTCCTGGCTGTGTATCTCGAGGTATTCTCCTTCAACCTCCGTAACAGTTATGCGATGAGTGAGGGCACCCTCAAGATACAGGAGGCCACTGAGGTGATCGAAGAGATCCTCAGAATCCCTGAAAAGGGCATCCCTCCCGCCCTTCTGAGGAATGCAGAGGGGATAGCTATAATTCCCGGTGTCGTTAAGATCGGTTTTGTCCTTGGTGGAAGACACGGCAAGGGTATAATCATGATCAGGAATGAGAATGGTCAGTGGACAAACCCTGCCTTTGTGAGCATAACGGGTGGAAGCCTGGGGTGGCAGATCGGCGCAAAGTCAACCGATATCATACTGGTCTTCAAGACAAAGAAGAGTGTAACCAACATAATGAAGGGGAAGTTCACCCTCGGTGCGGATGCAGCCGTTGCTGCAGGACCTGTGGGACGGACTGCCGGGGCTGCCACTGATGCCCAGTTGAAGGCGGAGATATATTCCTACTCCAGGAGCCGTGGACTCTTTGCCGGGGTCTCCCTCGACGGTTCAGCCATCTCCATAGATTATGATTCAAACATTGAGTATTACGGCGAAAGGGGCGGTTCGGTAAAATGGATCTTCTCCGGATCATCTCCGAAGAGACCCGAAATCAGAAAACTACATGAGTTGCTCGAAAAACACGCCCGGCCATGAAGGCAAGGATCACCTGAAGAAAATCACTTCCTGAAGATTACCTGCTTAAAACTCGCTCAGCAGTCTTGATGATTTTTTCAACGGTAAGTCCGTATTTTTCAAATATCACCTTGTAAGGAGCCGAGGCACCGAAGCGGTCAACGCCTATAACCTCACCGTCAAGCCCCACATATTTGTACCATGAGAGTGTCGAGCCTGCCTCAACGGCGACCCTCTTTCTCACTTCCGGTGGAAGCACACTGTTACGATACCTCTCTGTCTGCCGGTCAAAGAGACTGAAGGATGCCATATTGACCACTCTCACCTTTATCCCCCTCTGGCTGAGTTCTTCATAGGCCTCGAGGGCAAGATGTACCTCTGAGCCTGATGCGAGGAGAATTATTTCAGGCTTGCCCTTTGAATCAGCAAGGACATAGCCTCCCTTCCTGAGCCCGGTCTCTTTTGCGTATCTCTTCCGGTCAATAACCGGGAGCTTCTGCCTGGAGAGGATCAGGGCCACAGGACCGTCCTTATGGGTCAGTCCGACCTTCCATGCCTCCCGGGCCTCGTTGGCATCGGCAGGCCTTATCTCTGTGAAGTCAGGTATGGCCCGGAGGGATGAGAGTTGCTCAACAGGCTGGTGGGTCGGGCCGTCCTCACCAAGACCGATGGAATCATGGGTGAAGACGTAAATCACATGTTGTTTCATAAGTGCAGCCAGCCTGATGGCAGGCCTCATGTAATCAGAAAAGATCAGAAAGGTTCCGCCATAGGGGATAACCATACCGGTAAGTGCCATCCCGTTCAGGGCCGCTCCCATTGCGTGTTCCCTGACCCCGAAGTGGATGTTCCTGCCCTTCTTCTTTATCCCGAAGCCAGGAAAAGCCTTCAGGTATGTATTGTTTGACGGTGCAAGGTCAGCAGAGCCTCCGATCAGGTTATGCACCCGTCCGGCTATCGTATTCAGGACCTTGCCGGAGGCAGAGCGAGTCGCAATCGGGCCATCTTCAGATGTAAAGGCCGGGAGGTCCCGGTCCCATCCTTCAGGGAGCATTCCTTCAGAAAACTCCAGGAACTTCTGGTAAAGGTCAGGATATCTTTTACTATATCTCTTCATCATCTGATTCCACTTTTTCTCATTCTCCCTTCCCTGCTTGCGGGCCACCCTCATATGCTTCAGCACATTTTTCGGCACGTAGAACTTCCTGTTTTCGGGCCAGCCCAGTTCCCTCTTTGCAAGCCTTATCTCCTCCTCTCCGAGAGGGGCTCCGTGGGCATCAGGTGTATCCTGCTTGTTGGGGCTTCCAAAGGCTATATGGGTACGGGCAAGGATAAGGGAGGGCTTATCCTTCTGTCTTCTCGCTTCCCGGATTGCCCGTTCTGTCGCCTTCTGGTCATTACCATCAACCTTCTGAACATGCCAGCCATAAGCCTTGAACCTCCTTGCCACATCTTCGGTAAAGGCCAGGTCAGTGGAGCCTTCTATGGTAATCTTATTGTCCGAGTAGAGGTAGACTATTTTCCCAAGTCCGAGATGACCGGCAAGGGATGCCGCTTCGGAGGAGATTCCTTCCATCAGGTCACCATCGCTGCATATCGCATAGATATTGAAGTCAATCACCGGAAAACCCGGCCTGTTGAAGTACTCCCTCAGGTACCTCTCGGCGATCGCCATTCCCACACCCGTTGCAAACCCCTGTCCGAGGGGACCTGTGGTGGTCTCCACGCCTGTTTCCGGATCATGTTCAGGATGGCCGGGAGTCTTGCTCCCCCACTGGCGGAAGTTCTTGATATCCTGCATTGTAAGGGGATATCCAGTCAGGTAGAGCAGGCTGTAAAGGAGCATTGAACCGTGCCCGGCGGAAAGGACAAACCTGTCCCTGTTCACCCATGCCGGATTGGCAGGGTTGTGTCTGAGAAACTTCTGCCACAGGACATAGGCCATTGCGGCATCACCCATCGGCATTCCCGGGTGTCCGGAGTTGGCCTTCTGTACCGCATCTGCTGAAAGAAACCTGATGGTGTTGATGGATAAATCGTCGATCTTCATCTCTCCTCCATTATGGGTTTATTGAGTTTATTGCGTTTTCAGTATTCACCTTACAGTTGCATAAAACTGACCGGAAATGGCCCCCTGCCTCCTTATGCAACGTTGAGGTTCATTAAGCCCGTATAGAGACGGTTATCCCTGATCCTTCCCATCCTCACCGACAACGGGTCTTACAACAACTCCCCTTTCTGACAGAAACTCCTTGACTTCCCTGATGGTCAGCTCCCTGTAATGAAAGAGGCTTGCTGCAAGGGCAGCATCCGCCCTCCCCTCAGTAAGGGCCTCAAAAAAGTGCTCGAGATTTCCCGCACCTCCCGAAGCTATAACAGGAATTCCTACCGATTCAGAAATCATCCTTGTAAGAGGAATATCAAAGCCCGCCTTTGTCCCGTCTGCATCCATCGAGGTGAGAAGAATCTCTCCGGCCCCCATCTCCTCCATATATTGAGCCCACTTTACGGCGTCTATCCCACGGGGCCGTCTGCCCCCATGAGTATAAACCTCCCAGAGAGGTTCATCAGATTCAAAGTCCACGGAGAGACGCTCCTCAAGTTCTTTTGACTCCCTCAGCCAGTCAGGAATCTCTCCTGGAAGGGGGAGCTCAAACCTTGAAGATGTTACCCTCTTTGCATCGACAGCCACCACTATGCACTGGCTCCCGAACCTCTGGGCTGCCTTTCCTATGAACTCGGGATCCCTTACTGCGGTCGTGTTTATGGAGACCTTGTCACATCCTGCGTTGAGGAGATCCCTGATATCATCAAGACTTCCTATCCCGCCCCCTACGGTAAGAGGCATGAAGACATCATCTGCCGTCCTCTCAACGACATCAAGGATTATCTTCCTCTTCTCGTGGGAAGCCGTGATGTCAAGAAAGACCAGTTCATCTGCCCCCTCGGCATCATAGTAGATGGCATTTTCAACGGGGTCGCCGGCGTCACGGATGTTAACAAAATTAACACCCTTTACCACCCGGCCGTCTCTGACATCAAGACAGGGAATTATCCTTTTGGCAAGCATTCTGATCAACTCTCCACACAAAAAGCCTTTAATTATAACAATACAGCCTTGAAAAAATGGAGCCTATAGGTTAAAATCCCATGTAAATCGATGGAGAGAGAATATTGAAAACACTTAAAGTCGAACTGGGAGAGAGAAGTTATCCGATCCATATTGGTGAGGGCAGCATCAGAATCCTTCCTGACCTCCTGAAGGAGTTTTCCTTTTCTCCGAAGGCCGCCCTTGTGAGCAACCCTACCGTCTTCAACCTCTATGGAGAGACCGTAATGAAGGGGCTTGAAGATGCAGGGCTGAAGGTGGAACTGATCCTGATCCCCGATGGAGAGGAATACAAGGATTTTCTCTGGGCCTACCATATACTGAGCAGGATGCTCCGTGCCGGTCTTGACAGGAAATCCTGTCTCTTCGCCCTCGGGGGCGGTGTGATCGGAGACATTGCCGGGTTCTCTGCCTCGACCTATATGCGCGGGATAAGTTATGTTCAGATCCCCACCACACTCCTCTCACAGGTAGACAGTTCAGTAGGTGGTAAGACCGGTGTTAATCATCCCATCGGAAAGAATATGATAGGCACATTCTATCAGCCAAGACTCGTCCTTATAGACCCATCCACCCTCAGAACCCTGCCTGAAAGGGAGTTCCTTGCCGGTATGGCCGAGGTTGTAAAATACGGGGTCATCAGGGATTCTTCATTTTTTGACTATCTCCGCAAGAGATATGAGGAGATTCTGAACCTCAACATGGACGGCCTTGAATACATCATAGAAAACTCCTGCCGTATAAAGGCTGATGTGGTCTCAGAGGATGAAAGAGAAGCCGGTCTCAGGGCCATCCTCAACTACGGCCACACGATAGGGCACGCCATTGAGACTGCCACATCATACAGGCGCTATCTGCACGGCGAGGCTGTCTCGATCGGGATGGTAGCCGAGGCCCGTATTGCTGTCCTGCTGGGTCTCATGAAAGAGGAAGCGGCTGCTGAGATTGAAAACCTCCTTCAGAGGTATGGTCTTCCAGTCAGGACAGAAAGGGACCTTTCTCCAGACTCGATCATTCCCCACCTTTCCATGGACAAGAAGGCCGTCTCGGGAGTGGTAAAATATGTACTGCCGGAACGTATAGGAGAGGTGAAAATCCATTCAGACATCCCTGAAGAGGTCCTCAGATCAGCGCTCTCCGCTGTTATGGAGAGTTAAACTAATATTACGTAAGTTGTCTCTTAGAGGCAGGTGGTGGTCGATACGACTAAATAC
>WFTX01000013.1 GCA_015485235.1 Nitrospirota bacterium
GGTCCTCTTATCTTGAGGGAATAGAACCGGAGAGGGTCAGGTTCAGCTATCTGCCCACCCGGCATCTCCAGGCTGTTCATAATATCCTCGCTACCGGGGATTACACAGGCTTCTACACCACTTCTGCCGGCCTTGATGTCACCCATATAGGGATCGTGATAAGGAAGGGTGAGAAACTCCTGCTGAGACATGCATCCTCGAGGCCAGGGGTGATGAGGGTGATTGATGAGAACCTTTTTGAGTACGCCCTGAAACATGAGGGTATCATAATCTTCAGACCTGCCATGGAAACCGACCCCGGATCAACCGGCAATAATGTATCTAAATGAGCATCCCCAAATCACGAGGGATTGTTATATAATAGACCCCATGGATGTATAAGTTTTTCAAATAGCCCCTGATTATATTCCCTTTGATGCTTTAAGATTTGATTTTTCATAAAATCATACTGAAGGAGGTCACGATGAGCAGAGTAGCCGGAAGCAGTGAAGAACTCAGATCCATGATTTCAGCTGCCCTCTCTGCAGGCGGGAAGGGGGTGGAGATCAAGGACGAAAAACTCCTGAGGGAAAAGGTTATTGATGATCTCATTTACACTGCCGTTTTCTCTGAAAGCGAGACCGTAAGGGAAGAGGCAAAGGTGATAATCCGGGATGTTGCAAACCAGACCGGTGCCGTGCCTGCCTCGATTCACGAACTCTACATTGCCATGGGACGTGGTGAGACCCGGAATTTCACCACCCCTGCCATAAACATCAGGGGGCTCACCTACGATACCGCCCGGCGGATCTTCAGGGTGGCGATGGAAAACAACGTGGGCGCCTTTATTTTCGAGATAGCCAAGTCAGAGATAGGCTATACATATCAGCGCCCTTCGGAATACGCCTCGGCTGTCCTTGCTGCCGCAATAAAAGAGGGCTACCAGGGACCTGTCTTCATCCAGGGAGACCATTTCCAGTTCAGTGCCTCAAGCTACAAATCCGATCCCGATGCTGAACTCAAAAAGATCCAGGACCTCACAAAGGAGGCCATTGAGGCGGGCTTTTACAATATTGATATCGACCCTTCAACCCTTGTTGACTACTCAAGGGATGCCCTCATTGACCAGCAGAGGGAAAACTACATAAATACCGCCAAAATGACGGAATTCATAAGGGGACTTGAACCCGAGGGCATAACGGTCTCCATAGGTGCAGAAATAGGTCATATCGGGGGCAAGAACTCCACCCCGGAGGAGGCCGAGGCCTTCATGGAAGGATACAGGAAGACCCTCTCCGATATGGGGAAAGGTGATCTGACGGGAATTTCAAAGATCAGTGTCCAGACGGGCACAGCCCACGGCGGAGTCCCCCTTCCTGACGGCTCTATCGCCGAGGTCAAGCTTGATTTCAATGTCCTCGACTCCATCGGGAAGTTGGTGAAGGAGAAATACGGCCTCTCCGGCACAGTCCAGCACGGCGCCTCAACCCTGCCTGACGAACTCTTCGATAAATTCCCGGAAAACAACTGCTCTGAAATTCACCTTGCCACCGGGTTCCAGAACATAATGTATGATCTTGCCCCTGAAGACCTCAGGGAGAAGATATACTCCTTCATAAAGGATAATTTTTCCTCCGAGTGGAAGGAGGGGCAGACAGAGCAGCAGTTCCTTTACAAGACAAGGAAGAAGGGGATCGGCCCGTTCAAGCAGGAATGGTGGAATCTTGAGAGCGATGTAAAGGCGAAGATACTTGACGCACTTGAGGAGAAGTTCCGTTTCCTCTTCAGCAAACTGAATGTATTCAACACAAGGGAGTATGCCGAAAGGTTCATCACCCTTGTAAAGGTCCCTTACAAAGCAGCCGGGGCTTCTCCGGCCCAGGAGGATGTGAGAAATCTGAAACTTGAGGAGGGTGCGGACTGATGTCAGCAATCGGTATGGATCTGAACAGGTTTATTCTTGAAGAAGAGAGGAAGTACCCAAAGGCTACGGGCTCGCTCACGATAGCCCTCACTGCCATCACTTCGGCTGCAAAGATTATCGCCGCCCATGTCAGGATGGCAGGGCTTGCAGATGTCCTGGGCGCAACAGGTCTTACAAATGTCCAGGGTGAAGAGGTCCAGAAACTTGATGAACTCTCAAACAGGATACTTGTACAGCACCTCTCTGACAGCGGACAGTTCTACGCCCTCGCCTCAGAGGAGATGGAAGAGCCCCTTTATCCTGAAAAAGGGAAAAACGGCAAATATGTGATAGCCTTCGATCCCCTTGACGGCTCATCCAATATTGACGTCAATGTAAGCATAGGTACAATATTCTCCATACACAAAAAGGTGAGCGGGACGATTGACGACTTTCTCCAGGAAGGAGAAAAACAGGTGGCTGCCGGCTATATCATCTACGGGTCATCGACGGTGCTTGTCTATTCCACGGGAAACGGTGTGAACGGCTTCACCCTTGACCCATCTGTCGGTCTTTTTCTCCTCTCCCACCCTGATATGAATATACCTGGAAGGGGAAAAATCTACTCTATCAATGAAGGCTACTACAAGAGATGGGATGACAGTCTCCGCTCCAAGGTTGATTCCTTCAAGGAGAGAGGTTACTCCCTGAGATATATCGGCTCCATGGTTTCCGATGTCCACAGGACTCTCATAAAGGGAGGGATCTTTGCATATCCTGCAGACAGCAAGAGTCCAAGTGGCAAGTTGCGCCTCCTTTATGAGGCATCACCCATGGCCTATCTGGTAGAACATGCCGGGGGGAAGGCATCCAACGGGGTTACGGATATCCTTAAGGTGAAGCCTGAAAAGCTCCATCAGCGCGTTCCCGTCTTCCTCGGCAGCCGTGAGGATATAGAGGAGATGATTAATCATAATGATTGATCCATTGTATGCTGTCTCATGTATTATACTTAAAGTTGTATAAACATAAGGCTATATGATTCCGGGGGTATGCTCTGAGATTTTTCATTATAAAGCGCCGGTCGTGTCTGAGTAGAGAAAGTCTGTTATGGACGGTGCCTTAACAGGCTTGATCAGTTATAAGAAGGGTTTTTGAGTAGAGAAGACCTATCGGTTTCCGCCGGGCCGACACAGGGATGCGCTTTAATGAACCATCAGGTGTTGATAATGAAAAATTTAGAGCACACCCCCGGATAACTGAACAGGCAGGGAAGACCTCTTGAGGGTTTTAGTCGTATCGCCCCCCTGCCTCGGGGAATAATTTATGCAACTGAAAGGTTAACAGGGAGGTCCCATGAAAAAGATCAGGAGGATAGGGATAATCACCTGCGGAGGTGACTGTGGCGGGCTTAATGCTGTGGTGAAATCCGTTACACAGACAGCATGTCTGCTTGGTGTCGAGACCATGGTCATCCCCAACGGCTATGCAGGGCTCTATAACCTGATTGATATCGAGACCCCGGCATTTCTGACCCCTGAGAGGGTTGACATGATTGATGCCAACCTTGCCGGCTCCGAGGCAGGACACTCCCGGGTGAAGATCGCCAAGATCAAGGACCCAAACAAGTACGAAAGGATCAAGGCCGGCCTTGAGAAGTTCTCCATTGACGGGCTTGTGATAAGCGGTGGCGACGATACGGGCTCTGTCATCGTGGATCTTGCGGAAAAGGGCATCAAATGTGTTCATGTACCGAAGACGATGGACCTGGACCTTCAGCCTTACAGCGTCGGCGGAGACTCCTCCCTTAACAGGATCGCCCAGTTCACGGAGGAACTCAAGACAACCGGTCTCAGCCACAACAGGATCATGATCGTGGAGGTCTTCGGCAGGTATGTGGGGCATACCGCCCTCCGCGGAGGCATCGGGGCAGAGGCTGACTGCATACTGATCCCGGAAATCCCCGTTGATTATGATGTTGTTTACAGACACATGAAGAAGAGATACATGGAGAGGGTGGAAAGAAGCTATGTACGTTCCGGCACATATACGATAGTGGTCTCCGAGGGGATCAGGGATATAAGGGGGGAGTATATCTACGACGAGTCAGCAGGGGTGGATGCCTTCGGGCATAAGAAACTGACCGGTGCAGGCAAGTATGTGAGGAGAGAGCTGGAAACCAGGATGAACAACGACCCTGAGATGAAGGAGTTCATGAAGAAGAAGGGGCTCTTTGTGCCCGGCGTTTATGAACTGCCGGAGATCAGGGAGGTAGTGCCAAGCCACCTGGTCCGTTCAGGGCACAGTTCAGTCTTTGATGTAAACTTCGGAAAAGAGGCAGGGGCAGCGGCCGTAAAACTGTTGCTGGAAGGGATACATGGGTGTAACAGTGGTAAAGGTACGGGGCAACAGAATCTACTACATGCCCACCTGTGATGCCATCAGGCAGAGGACGGTTGATCTTAATATTGTCGCCCTCTTTGAACAGCAGGGCATCTGCTTCGGACGGGAACCCCAGCCTTACGAGCCGGAATTCGTACCGGTGGAAGGAGATCTGGAAAGGCACCTTTAGCCTGACGGCTGTCACTGTCATTAGTCATTGGTATATTGGTATATTGGTATATTTGTGTATTGGTATATTTGTGTATTGGTGTACTCGGCCTTAATCTTAAGCATGAAGGCTGTCATTAGTCATTAATTCATCAGGGCATTGAGTCATTGGCCCTTTCTCGCTTTAACGCTTATACGCAACAAACGCAGAACTCAGAACATCGAACGTATCAATGTTTACCATACACGCTGCACGCTATACGCTACCCGCTGTCTTCTCAGCCTTGACCTCGACCTCCGCCTGTTTTTTTTCTCCCTATCCGCTACCCGCTATACGCTATCTTTCTTAACC
>WFTX01000014.1 GCA_015485235.1 Nitrospirota bacterium
AGAATAATCAGATATTACAGATGAAACCACAACTATAAATAAAGACAGGGGATGGGTGCGTTACAAAAAGTGACTGTCCTGAACGGTGGATTAAACGAAAAGTAACGCTGTTTTCTGTAACCTCTGGAAAAAACTCTGAATTTCTGATTTCAGTTGATTAGATATTTCTTTACCAGATCACCCAGTGCTGATATGAAAAGAGGGGATGAGTTGAGAGAAGGAACCCTCCGGAGCTTTATCCCCAGGGATGTTGCCAGATCCCTGTAAAGGATATCTATCTCGTAGAGTGTTTCTATATGATCAGAGACAAAGCTTATGGGAACGGCAAGAAGTTCCTTCACCCCTTCTTCTGCAAGCCGGTGCAACATCTCCTCAGTGGATGGTCCGAGCCATCTCACCGGCCCGCTCCTGCTCTGGTAGCAGAGATAATGGGGGAGTGTCAGGCCGTCCTGCCGGAGGTCTTCCATTAAAAGGTCTATGGTCTCATGGATCTGTTTCTGGTAGGGATCACCCCTCTCTATAAAGCTCACTGGAAGACTGTGGGCACTGAACAGCAGGGTTGTGGCTCCGGAAGAGCCATGAAGGGCGGCTGAAATTCTCTCCTTGAGGGCCCTTATATAGGGTGGAAAGTCATGCCAGGAACGGATCATCTCCACCGTTAATCCCATCTCAGAGGCTGCCTGAAGAAAAACCTTTTCTGTGGAGCCGGTGGTTGCAAAGGAAAAGTGGGGATAGAGGCTCAGTCCGACCACCCGCTTGATTCCCTCTTTTCTTATTTCCCTGAGGCTCTCCTCAATGAAAGGATGCCAG
The DNA here is from genome assembly GCA_015485235.1 of Nitrospirota bacterium. Taxonomy (GTDB): domain Bacteria; phylum Nitrospirota; class Thermodesulfovibrionia; order Thermodesulfovibrionales; family JdFR-85; genus WFTX01. The sequence continues at coordinate 811 of WFTX01000014.1, forward strand.
TATCTCATCCCGATAAAGGTTCTTACATTACAGGTGCCTGAAAGTTCTTTCTCAAGAAGCCTTGCCTGCTCAAGAGTGATCTCCCTTATGGGAGAACCTCCGCCGATAAGGGAGTAGGCCTTACGGGTCTTAGGAGCCCGGAGAGTTGAGATAAGCCAGGCAATGGGTTTCTGGAGGAAAGGAGGGCCCAGGGGGATGATATCCCTGTCAGAGAAAAGGTTATAGAGAAAGGGACGGACAGCCTTCAGGTTTTCCGGTCCGCCCAGATTCAGGAGAAGTATGCCGGTTTTTTCCATTGGGTGATTATAACCTTTCCATGACAGGACTTGGAAGATATCCCGGATTGCCTTGATCTCGGTCAGAGCAGCCCTGACGGGCCTCACGTTTTTCGGCCAGAGTCATTTGGTAACTTCAGGAAGATATTGATAAACTTGACAGAAGGCCGTTATTTCTGATAAATTATTAGCACTCTATCAAGGTGAGTGCTAAAGGAGACCGAGACGTGGCAAAGAGAGATATAGAAGGTCTTGATGAGAGGAGCAGAGCGGTCCTGTGGGCTATAATAAAGAGTTATATTGAAAGCCCAGAACCTGTGGGGTCGCGGTTCCTGACGCGGCGGTACGGGTTTGGATGGTCTCCTGCTACGATAAGAAACATAATGGCTGATCTTGAGGAGATGGGTTATCTGATGCAGCCTCATACATCAGCGGGCAGGGTTCCCACTGACAGGGGTTACCGGTACTATGTGGAGAGCCTGATTACAGAGCGACCCGATGAAGACAGCAGTCTGATGGAGGAACTGGAACGTGAGTTTCAGTCTGTTGCCGATGATATGGACAGGCTCCTTGGGGTTACGACGGATACACTTTCGAAGATCTCCCGTTACCTCGGTCTTGGGGTGTCTCCAGGGGCTGAGGGAAGTGTACTCCGCCAGGTGGAGTTTGTTCCTTACCGGGAAGACAGGATTGCTGTTATAATGGTGACTGAAGAGGGGATTATCAGGCACAAGATTATAAAAAACGACTATGGGTTCAGCCAGGGTGACCTGAAACAGATAGCAGGGTACCTGAACAGGGAGTTTGCAGGCCATACCATCAAGGAGATAAGGGAACACCTGGTAAACGAGATGATTTCAGAAAAGAGGAAGTTTGACACCCTCGTAGAAAGGGCGATGGAGATTTACAGGGATTTCATATATGAGTATGATTCAAATATTTTTCTTTCAGGGATGACGAGGATACTCGATCTTCCGGAATTTACTGACTTGAGGCAGATCAAGGACCTTACCCGGACTATAGAGAACAAGCATGCCCTTGTGAAACTCATTGATCAGATAATGGACTCCGACGGCCTCCAGGTGGTTATAGGGATGGAAAATCCCGTTGAGGAACTCCAGGGGATGAGTGTTATAGCCTCAACCTATTCAGAGGGAGACCGGAAGGCCGGCGTAATAGGGATAATAGGGCCCAGGCGGATGAACTACTCAAGTTCCATCTCACTTGTGGAGACGGCAGCCAGGTTTCTGAGCAATCTTTATAACGAAGGAGGAGAAGGGTGGAAGAGAGGGAAGTGAAAGATATCGAGGAAAAGCGGGAACATCCGTTAGAGGAGAAAAGAGAGGAACCCGTAGAGGTGGTTTCTGAGGATAAATCCCTTGAAGAGAAGGTGAAGGAACTGGAAGAAAGCCTTGCCGACGAGAGGGATAGGTACATCCGGCTATATGCTGAATTTGAAAATTACCGCAAGAGGGTCCAGAAGGAGAAGGAAGAACTCGTAAAATACTCTGTTGAGCCGGTGATAAGCGACCTGCTCACGGTTCTGGACAACCTCGAGATGGCCCTTGAGCATGCATCGAGGGACTCTGATCCAAAGAGCCTGATTGAGGGAGTTGAACTTACACTGAGGGAGTTCAAGAAGGTGATAGGCAAGTACGGTGTTGAGGAAATAGAAGCCCTCGGAAAACCCTTTGATCCGAACGTGCACCATGCCATGAGCCAGATAGAGAGATCGGACGTTCAGAACAATACTGTTGTGGAGGAGTACCGGAAGGGTTATCTCCTCAAGGAGAGGGTGCTCCGGCCCTCGCTTGTGGCAGTATCCAGGAATGTTGAGGCAAAGCCCGATGATAAAGGACCGGAAGAGTCTGACTCACATGGGACGGAAAGCTCTGGTGAGGCTCTGACCGGTGAAGATACTGAAAGGGATGTCAAGAAAAAAGATCAGGAGAAGGAGGACTAAACAATGGGAAAGGCAATAGGGATAGACCTCGGAACAACAAACTCTGTTGTTGCGGTTGTTCAGGGTGGTGAACCGGTAGTTATACCGAACCAGGAAGGTGCAAGAACCACTCCCTCTGTAGTGGCTTTTACTGAGAAGGGTGAAAGGCTTGTCGGGCAGGTTGCAAAGAGGCAGGCCATAACCAATTTTGAGAATACCATATTTTCCATAAAGCGCCTGATGGGGCGAAAGTATGACACCGATGAAGTGAAGGAGGCGATGAAGAGGCTTCCTTACAAGATTGTGGCTGCCCCGAATGGTGATGCCCATGTGGAGGTCATGGGAAAGAGGTACAGCCCTCCGGAGATATCGGCAATGATACTCCAGAAACTGAAGCAGGCGGCTGAGGACTTCCTTGGTGAACCCGTGACTGATGCAGTTATAACTGTTCCTGCCTACTTTGACGACAGTCAGAGGCAGGCAACCAAGGATGCCGGCAAGATTGCCGGGCTGAATGTGCTCAGGATAATCAACGAGCCCACGGCTGCAGCCCTTGCCTACGGCCTGGACAAGAAGACCGAGGAGAAGGTGGCTGTCTATGACCTTGGGGGCGGGACCTTTGATATCTCCATCCTTGAGATCGGTGAGGGCGTGATAGAGGTCCACTCAACGAGCGGTGATACCTACCTGGGAGGAGATGATTTCGACCTTAAGATCATAGACTGGCTGGTTGATGAGTTCAGGAAGGAACAGGGGATAGATCTCAGGCAGGACAGGATGGCCCTTCAGCGTCTGAAGGAAGCGGCGGAAAAGGCAAAGATCGAACTCTCCACAGCGATGGAGACGGAGATAAACCTCCCCTTTATCACTGCCGATGCGACGGGTCCTAAACACCTCGTAATGAAGCTCACAAGGGCCAGGTTTGAACAGCTTGTGGAGGATCTGGTAGAGAAGACCTCGATACCATGCAGGAAGGCCCTCGATGATGCAAAGCTTACAGAGAAGGATATCAATGAAGTGCTCCTTATAGGTGGGCAGACGAGGACGCCGATGGTCCAGGAGATGGTGAAGAAGCTCTTTGGCAAGGACCCCCATAAGGGTGTAAACCCTGATGAGGCGGTTGCCATTGGGGCTGCCATACAGGGCGCGGTACTCAAGGGGGAGGTCAAGGAAGTCCTTCTTCTTGATGTTACCCCGCTATCACTCGGGATTGAGACCCTGGGAGGTGTCTTTACAAAGATCATTGAGAGAAACACGACAATACCCACAAGGAAGAGCCAGATCTTCTCCACTGCATCGGACAACCAGCCGGCTGTCACGATAAAGGTATTCCAGGGAGAACGTGAGATGGCGGCCGACAACAAACTTCTTGGTGTGTTTGAACTGGTGGGGATACCACCTGCTCCAAGGGGTGTGCCCCAGATCGAGGTCTCCTTTGATATTGACGCAAACGGGATTCTCCATGTCTCGGCAAAGGACCTCGGGACAGGGAAGGAACAGTCGATCAGGATCACGGCATCGTCCGGCCTCAGTGAGGACGAGATCAAGAGGATGATGCGTGAGGCTGAAGAGCATGCTGAAGAGGACCGGAAGAAGAAAGAACTCGTCGAGGCGAAGAATGAGGCGGACAACCTCTGCTATTCCGTTGAGAAGTCCCTGAAGGACTATGGCGACAAGGTGACGGAGGATGAGAGGAAGGCGATCGAAGAGGCCCTTGAGAACTGCAGAAAGGTGAAGGAAAGCTCAACGGAGCCTTCTGAGATCAGGTCTGCCATAGAGCAGCTCACCCAGGCATCCTATAAACTGGCCGAGCACATATACAAAGGTGCCCAGGCCGGACAGACCGGTGCTTCTGCCCCTGGTGAGACCGGAGAGACCGGCCAGACCGATGGTGGAGGCCCTGAGGAGGAAGAGGTTGTCGAGGCTGAGTTCGAGGATGTGGACAAGGATAAGTCCTGAGTACATTTGACTATTTGCTGAATCAGGGGTTCAGGTGCTCTCCTGAACCCCTGATTTATGAACCCGGGAAGGTCAAGTTCAGCATGACACATATGAGCAACGTTGAGGCTCAGGTATAATATAAACAGTCTCATAATAAAAGTTCGGTGTAAATAATAATGTCTGACACAGATATAAAAACATTCGATGCAGTGGACGATGCTGAAAGCATCTTCCCTTTCCCGGGCACCTGACCGCTATTCCGCTGCGCTCCGTAGCGGCAGGTGAGCTTTGTCGTTACAGACTGCATGCTTTATCGTATAGCAGGCAGTACTGTTTCGGGCACAGATTAATGCGATGGTATTTAATTACACATTTCAGGACCTTTGAGGTTTAATGCCATGATCAATACATCGTTTAACGGCACTGTGGGTATCGCTGAATTTGATGCCATTATCGGCACTGCCTGCAACCTGTTCTTTGTTGTAATTATTTTGAGACCGTTAATAACTCAATAACCCAATAACTTAATAACGAATACACCAATGACTTTGGTGATACATAACGGAGACTGTTGATGCCACTAAACCACTACGCCAATATACCAATATTCGCTACACCAATATGCCAATATGCCAATACACCAATGATATGAAAGACTATTACAGGATATTGGGTGTTGACAGAGGAGCCTCTGACGAGGAGATCAAGAGTGCGTTCAGGAAACTTGCCAGGAAGTATCATCCTGATCATAACCCGGATAACAGAGAGGCCGAGGAAAGGTTCAAGGAGATAAACGAGGCCTATGCCTGTCTGAGTGATCCCCAGAAGCGGGCTAACTATGACAGGTTCGGGACGGCTGAGGGCTTCGGTGGTGCCGAGGCCGGGTTCGGCGGATTCTCCGGGACCTTTTCAGATGTCTTCGAGGATATATTCGGAGATTTCTTCGGGACCTTTACCGGAAGGAGAAGGCCCCGTCCTGCAAAGGGGGCCGATCTCCGGTATGACCTTGAGATCAACCTTGAGGAGGCTGTCAGGGGGGTTGAGAAGGAGATTAAGATCCCCCGGTGGCTCCGGTGTGAGGCCTGTGACGGTTCAGGGGCAAGGCCGGGAACAAGGCCTGTCAGATGTCCTGAATGTGGAGGTAGTGGACAGATCCATTTCCAGCAGGGTTTTTTCTCTGTCACCAGGACCTGCGGTAGATGCGGCGGCGATGGCGAGTTCATTGCAGAGCCATGCAAGAAGTGCGGAGGGAGGGGGTCGGTCCGGAGGTTCCGGAAGATCTCTGTCAGGGTTCCTCCGGGTGTGGATACGGGAACGAGGCTGAGGATGGCCGGTGAGGGGGAACTGGGCAGTCATGGCGGTCCTCCAGGTGACCTTTTCATAGTCCTTGCTGTTAAGCCACACAGATTTTTCAAGAGGGAAGGGTTGAATCTATACTGTGATGTTCCCATTACCTTTCCTCAGGCGGCCCTTGGTGGTGAGATAGAGGTGCCCACCCTTTACGGGCCTGAAAAGCTACGGATACCTGCCGGTACGCCTTCGGGAAAGGAATTTGTGCTGAAGGGTAAGGGTGTTCCCAGGCTCGGGGGGGGCGGTAAGGGAAACCAGGTTGTAAGGGTCTATATTGATGTGCCCAGAAAACTGAACCAGAGGCAGAAGGAGATACTCCAGGAGTTTGCTGAACTCACAGGTGATGAGGTGCACAGGGGGTTCATGGATAAACTCAAGGATTTCTTCACTCCCGCTGATTGATGACAGCCCGCCGAAGGATAATTCTCCCGGATGTATCGTCAAGCTCAGGAGAGGTCCCTGTCGAGGGGGAGAACCTGAGATACCTCAGAGATGTCCTCAGGACGAAAACGGGGGCAGTAGTGGAGGTGCTGGATGGGAGAGGTAACGTGTTTGAAGGTGTTGTGGAGTCTGTTGGGAGGAGATCACTTTCTGTACGTATTGAGGGCAGGGTGGTCCGGGAGACGGAATCACCACTTACTTTATATCTTATACAGCCGTTACTCAAGGGCGAGAAGATGGACCTTGTTGTGCAGAAGACTACAGAGCTGGGAGTAAAGGGTATCTTTCCCGTTATTACCGCCAACTCCGTGGTGAAGAAGACAAGGAGACTTGAACACTGGCGGAAGGTGGCCGGAGAGGCGGTAAGGCAGTCGGGAAGGACGGTTATCCCCTTGATTCCCGGTATCCTGAGCCTTGAAGAGGTGCTGGAGGGTCTTCCTTCGGAAGCCATCAAGATCGTCTTTCACAGGGATGGGAAGGGTAAACTCAATGAGATTGCCGGTACGGTGAAAGGAAAGCAACTTCCCGTTTACTGTCTGACCGGGCCTGAAGGGGGGCTTTCCGATGACGAGGTGCGGGCTGCTGTCTCGGCGGGGTTCAGGCCTGTCAGCCTTGGGAAACGGATCCTGAGGGCAGAAACGGCATCCTTAGCAGCGGTCACCCTGATCCAGTTTCTCCTTGGAGATCTCTGAATTTCCTGTCATCCTGTCTTACCCTGTAATTCGTTAGCATAATTCTTCTGGACAGTGGGGATGTGGTATATTATCAGATAGGTTGTTAGATGAATAATTCATGCCTGGAGGAGCAGAGTATGAAGAAGATTGAACTATACGATACAACTCTCAGGGACGGTTCACAGTCGGAGGAGATAAACTTCTCTGTAGAGGACAAGCTCCGGATCACGGAGAAACTGGATGATTTCGGGATTCATTATATAGAGGGCGGCTGGCCCGGTGCAAACCCCAAGGACAGTGAGTATTTCAGGAAGGCCAGAAGACTGCACCTTAAGACGGCGAAGATTGTCGCCTTCGGGAGTACCCACAGGGCAAAGTCAACTCCTGGCAGGGATACGGCCATCAAGAGCCTCCTGGAGTCGGAGACGCCTGTAGTCACAATATTCGGGAAGACCTGGGACTTCCAGGTCAAGGAAGCCCTGAGAATAGACCTGAAGCGGAATCTGGAATTAATATCTGATACGATCTCCTTTCTCAAGAAAAGGGTCGATGAGGTCTTCTTTGATGCCGAGCACTTCTTTGACGGATACAAGAGTGATCCTGCCTATGCCGTATCATGCCTGAAGGCGGCCGAGGATGGGGGTGCCTCAAGGATCATCCTCTGTGATACCAATGGCGGTACACTCCCCGATGAGATCAAAAAGATAGTGCTCCAGGTGAAGAAGGAGATCAAGACTCCTCTTGGTATACATGCCCATAATGACTCGGACTGTGCTGTGGCAAACAGCATAATCGCCGTTCAGTCCGGGGCCAGACAGGTTCAGGGGACGATAAACGGGATAGGCGAGCGATGCGGGAATGCAAACCTCTGCTCGATCATCCCGGCCCTCCAGATAAAGAAGGGATATTCCTGTGTGAGCACGGAGCAGATGAAAAGCCTGAGGGAGGTCTCGAGGTTTGTGAACGAGATCGCCAATGTGAGGCATTTCAACAGACAGCCCTACGTGGGTGACAGTGCCTTCGCCCATAAGGGAGGCATCCATGTCTCGGCCGTATCAAGAAGTGCGGCCACCTACGAGCATATCGATCCCGAGCTTGTGGGGAATTCAAGAAGGATACTCATCTCTGATCTTGCTGGCAAGAGCAATGTCCTCAGGAAGGCGGAGGAGTTCGGAATCCACCTGGAAAAGGATTCACCCCAGCTGCTTGATATACTCTCCTCCATCAAGGACCTTGAAAACAGGGGGTTTCAGTTCGAGGCAGCCGAGGCGTCCTTTGAGTTACTGATGAGGAAGACCCTCGGGCTCCACAGGAGGTTCTTTGATCTGAAGGGCTTCAGGGTGATAGTTGAGAAGAGGAAGGAGGGCGAGGACCCCCTTAGTGAAGCCACCATCATGGTAAAGGTGGGAGGGCATATAGAACATACTGCAGCCACTGGAGACGGACCTGTGAACGCTCTTGACAACGCCCTCAGGAAGGCCCTTGAGAAGTTCTATCCGGAACTCAGGGCGGTCAAGCTCCTTGATTACAAGGTGAGGGTCCTGACAGCCGGTAAGGGGACTTCGGCACAGGTGAGGGTGCTTGTAGAGTCCGGTGACGAGACCGGGAAGTGGGGCACCGTGGGAGTGAGTGAAAATATCATCGAGGCTTCCTGGCAGGCCCTTGTCGACAGCATAGAGTTCAAACTCCTCCGGGAGGAAGACAGGGAAGAGGCCTGAGAGGCCCCTGGCGCACTATTTGTTTCCTTCTGTAGCAGAGTCTTTTGTTGTATCCGGCTGTAGCGGTTCTTCAGGCGATACAGCTTCAGGCCTGGATTCCATATCCTCTGCAGGGGCAGGTTCGCCGGATATTTCCGGGGATTCCTTGACTTCCGGCTGGGGTTCAGTAAGAGGAGCTTCCTTTGCAGGTGCAGGTGTTTCCTTCACCTCTGGGGATTCTTCAGGGCTCTTAACGGACTTCACCTCCCTTCCGGGCTTCTTGACTCTCGCGATTATGGGATCATCAATGAAGGGCCTGTAGCCGCTTATCTTGATCTCAATTATATCATCCACGTCAACAAGGAGGTCTATCTTGTCGAGGTTCTTCCTGAAGGTGGAAAGCATCGCACCTTCATCGGTATTTATTGTAACAAGAAGTTCCTTGTCCTTTTTCTCCTTTGCCACGACCGTTCCCTCTATATTTCTGAGAGAGCCTCCCATATCTGCAGGCAGGTACTTCCTGACCAGATCCGGGGCGTAGACGGCGACGCCCACACCAAAGGCTATCCCGATGATCAGGGTAATTAAGAAGGACAGGAATTTCATTGTTATTCTCCTTTCATTGAGTTCATATTCCTTCAAACATTATACTTTATGCTTTTCAACTTATACCTGTTATTTCCAGACTTATATCCACGGCCCTGGCGGAGTGAGTTATGCTGCCCGTGGATATGAAATCCACGCCCTTTATGGCATAGTCCCTGATATTCTGGAGGGTGATTCCCCCTGATACCTCAATGGCCGGCCTTTGTCCGGAGTTTATCACCATCTCTACTGCCTTCCTGATCTCGGAGGGTGTGAAGTTGTCTATCATCACGATATCGACGCCTTCCTCAAGGGCTGCTTCAAGTTCCTTGAGGTTTCCGACCTCCACTTCAATCTTCATGAGATGGTGAACATTCCCACGTACCTTCCGGATCGCCTCCCTGAGGCCACCGGCGGCTGTTATATGGTTGTCCTTTATCAATACACCGTCGAAGAGGCCGAACCTGTGGTTCTTGCCACCGCCCATCCGGACTGCATGCTTTTCCATGAAACGCATGCAGGGTGTGGTCTTTCTGGTATCAAGAAGGGTCACACCGGAGCCTTCAAGTTCCTTTACGAACTTCCGCGTGAGTGTTGCTATCCCGGAAAGTCTCTGAAGAAGGTTCAGTGCCAGACGCTCACCGGCGAGTATGTTTACAGCCCTTCCCTTGAGAGCCAAGAGTTTTCCGCCCGGCGGGACCTCATTGCCGTCCTCTGTCAGGTGCTCTATTGTGATTGTACTGTCAAGGATTCTGAATACCTCTGCGGAGAAAGGGATGCCTGCCACCACAAGGGGTTCCTTTGCCAGGATTACCGCGCTTGACTGGACGTCGGGATCAATGGTGTGTAGAGTCGTAATATCGCCTGAGCCTATGTCCTCGGAAAGGGCTCGCTCAAGGAACTCTCTGACGGCAGGAGGTATCCCGGACATCTCAGCGCTTTCTGATCAGGGAAAAGAACCCAACCAGCCCGGTCAGTATCGCACCAAGGGAGAGGGTTGACTTCCAGTCAAAGAGGGTCTGGATGTTACCTTCCACCTTTCTCGTCAGAAGAAAAAGTGTCCGGGTATTTTCGGCCTTTATGCTGTTTCCTGCTGTGATAATCGACGCTGAGTTCTTGATTGTCAGCTCTTCCTTGCCAATGACCATGGCATTCAGGGAGGCGTCCACAGAGGAGCGGTTACCATAGGAGATACATGTGATCCCCTGCCTGGTCTTTATCTTTTCCCCCCTTATGATACAGGCGGCACTCTGCTCAGCTTCTATCCTTTCTCCGTCTATGCTCAGGGCTCCGACCTGGTTGAGTTCAATATGCCCGCCTTCCACTGATCTTATCGAACTCTGGGAGACCTTGACAAACTCTGCGTCCACCAGGTTCAACTCCCTACCGTCGATTTCCGTTTCTTTCATTATTACTCTCCTCTCAGTTCTTTCAACCTTTCAATGCCTTCCTGGAGTCTCTCCTTTCTGCCCATAAGTTCATTATACTTCATTTTCTCCTTCTGGACAACCTCTTCAGGTGCCTTCCGGATGAAATCCTCATTAAGGAGCTTCCTGTCAAGGAGTCCGAGTTTATCGTCTATCTTCCTCAGATCCTTTTCAAGCCTCATTATCTCGTTCTCAACATCAAGGAGACCCTCCAGGGGGACATAAACCTCAAGAAGGTTTCTTACAGAGACGGCCATTCCCCTTTCCTTCCGGAATTCCTGGCTGATCTGGAGCTCCCCGGCCCTTGCCAGCTGTCTGATATAGTGGGCGTTTTGCCGGAGGAGATCCTCCCCTTCCTGATCAAGGGGCCTGATCCTCACGCCAAGCCGGGCAGATGGAGGGATATTCAGTTCTCCCCGGATACTCCTGATGCCGGAGATGGCCTCGATCAGGTAATCCATCCTTTTTTCAGAGGTTTCGTCGACAAGATCGTACTCTGGCCAGGACGAGGTCATTATGCTCTCTCCCTGATGTGGAAGGTGCTGCCAGAGTTCCTCTGTAACAAAGGGCATGAAGGGATGTAAAAGCCTGAGGGATGACTCAAGGAGAAACAGGAGACACTTCCTTGTGGCACCGAGGAGTTCAGGGGATGTGTTTTCCGAGTACAGAACGGTTTTTGAGAGTTCGATATACCAGTCGCAGAACTCGTGCCAGAGGAACTGGTATATCCCGTTTGCAGCATCGTTGAACCGGTACTCCTCGAGGGAACGATTAATATCTACTATGGTTCTGGAGAACCTGCTGAGTATCCATTTGCCTGTGATATCGAGATCCTCGATCCATGCTGAAGGTGCCTCGATTCTCGTGGGAGGGCTGTCACCCAGGTTCATCATAATGAACCTAGCGGCGTTCCAGATCTTGTTTATGAAGTTCTTGTACCCTTCCACACGGTCTTCCGAGAACTTAATGTCCCGACCCTGAGCGGCAAAGGCCGCCAGGCTGAACCTGAAGGCGTCGGCACCGTATTTGTCTATTATGAGCAGTGGATCAACGACGTTACCCTTGGATTTGCTCATCTTCTGTCCCTCTGCGTCTCTTACCAGGGCATGAATATAGACATCCCGGAAGGGAACGTCCTTCATGAACCTCAAACCCATCATCATCATCCTTGCCACCCAGAAAAAGAGGATGTCGAACCCCGTAACCAGAACATCGGTGGGATAGTAGGTTCTGAGGTCCTCCGTATCGTCGGGCCATCCGAGTGTTGAGAAGGGCCAGAGGGCGGAAGAAAACCACGTGTCGAGGACATCAGGGTCCCGGATAAGCTCCTCGCTTCCACAGTCCGGACAAGTCGAGGGGTCTTCCCGCATACATATGGCCTTAACCCCCCTGTCTATGTTTACGGTATTGGCGTGCAGCATTATCTCTTCTGTTGAAAGTCCCCGCAGTCTCAGTTCAGTATAGGTGCCTCCTTTAATAAGTTCGCCTCCCCGATCGATGGGCTTGAAAAAGGATATTGTGATTAGGTCTCCCTGATGCTGGCCCTCTTCCGTCTTACAGTAAGGACAGTACCAGACAGGGATCTGATGTCCCCACCAGATCTGACGGGAGATGCACCAGTCCCTGATGTTTTCCATCCATGCATAAAAGCTGTTCAGCCATGCCTCGGGGATTATCCTGATGGAACCGTTGTTTACAGCAGATACAGCCTCATCGGCAAGTTCCTTTACCTTCACGTACCACTGGACAGTGGAAAAGGGCTCAATGACCGTCTTGCAACGGTAACAATGTCCGATGGAATGGGTATGTTTCTGTTCCTTCTCTATCAGGTCGAGCTCCTGAAGGTCCCGGAGCACCTCCTTTCGGCATTCATACCTGTCCATGCCTGCATACTTCTTACCGGCGGCATCAGTCATCTTACCGCTTTCGTCTATAACGGTTATGAAGGGAAGGGGAGGATTCTGGCGCCTTGCCATCGCCTCGTCATTGAAATCATGGGCTGGTGTAACCTTGACGGCACCTGTACCGAAGGAGGGATCAACCATATCATCAGCGATTATGGGTATCTTCCTGTTTATCAGGGGAAGAACCACCCTCTTTCCTGCAAGGTCTCTGTATCTCGGGTCCTCTGGATGAACGGCAACAGCGGTGTCACCAAGCATGGTCTCAGGTCGGGTGGTTGCAACAACCACATAACCGTTTCCGTCTTCAAGGGGATATCTGATATAGGTGAGTTTTCCTTCCAGTTCTTCATGTTCTACCTCAAGGTCGGAAAGGGCGGTATGACACCGGGGGCACCAGTTTATCAGTCTCAGGTCTCTGTAGATCAGCCCTTCTTCAAAGAGCCTAACGAATACCTCCCGGACAGCCCTGGAGAGTCCCCTGTCAAGGGTGAACCTCTGACGTGACCAGTCGCAGGAGGCCCCGATACGGGTGAGCTGATTTATAATCCGCTGTCCGTACTCTTCCTTCCATTGCCAGACCCTTTTTATGAACTCTTCCCGTCCCAGGGAGTAGCGGTCCGTTCCCTCCGAGGCGAGCTGACGCTCCACCACATTCTGGGTTGCAATTCCTGCATGGTCTGTTCCCGGGACCCAGAGCGCCCTGAAGCCCTGCATCCTCTTCCATCGGATCATGACATCCTGTAAAGTGGCATTGAGGGCATGTCCCATGTGGAGTGAGCCTGTGACATTCGGAGGGGGGATCACAATGGAATAGGGCTTTCCTCCGGGATTCACTTCAGGCCGGAAGAACCCTTCGTTCTTCCAGTACTCATACCACCTCATCTCTTTTGAATGATCGTAGTTTTTTTCAAGGTTGTTCATCGTGACGAGTCTCCTTCTACCAAAAAGAAGCAAGCCCCGGGCTTGCTTCTCAGAGATTCTGAAGATTTGTTACAGGAAGATTCCCTGCTCTGGCAGGTTCAGAATTCTGCCTTTATGCGTTGTATCTCTTTTGTGATCAGGGTTTCAGCAAGGTCGGGAACAGTCTCCCAGAGGACCTTTTCCAGCTCCTGTCTCAAAGAGGATGTGAGGTCTTCCATCATAGACCTGATAGCGCCTTCTATTTTCTGGGGTAAGTCTGCCTGGATCGCCTGTTCTATCCTCTCAGACACCTGGGACCGTATTGTCTCCTCGAGAACATTCCCGATTTCCAGTCCTGAGAGGGAGCGTTTCACCTCTTCCGCCATCAGATCCTTTGCATCAGAACGAAGAGCCTCCGTATTGATCCCCGAAAGGACGTCAGATATCTTCTTTTCAATAGTCTCTCTTATCATGGATTCTATCTCGGCTCCTTCAGGGAGCGAGATGGCCATTGACGGCTCGGGAGATTCGCTTTCTGCCTGTGCAGGGATCTCCTCTGTCGGTGTAGTCTCCCGGGCAGTTTCCGCTTCTTCGACTGAAGGCACTTCGGGCATTGCCTGTGGTGTCTCCTGCACCTCTTCCTCCACAGGTTCGATGATCTCTATGGTCTCTTCCTCGGGTTTGTCTTCACCGAATGAGAGTTCCTCCTCGAGATTCCATACATCCTTATCGGCTGATTCAAAGGGGATCTCTCCCTCTTCCGGTTTGATCTCCTCAGCCTCCTGGACAGACCCGGCTGTCTCTTCCACCTCCAGGGCCTCTGCCACTTCAAGGGGTTCAGGGACCTCTTCCCGGGCTTCCTCCCCTGTTCCTCCGGTGCCAGCCACTTCCGAGACCTCTACGGCCTCTTCGGCCGCTTCAACTCCGGTTTCACCGGATATCTCCTGTTCAGCAAAGATTGCATTCAGTTTGCTTATCAGTTCCTGTGATTCAAAGGGTTTTACGAGGTGGTCATCAGCTCTTACTTCCCTGGCCAGATCTTCATCAATGGGTTCAAAGGCACCGGCAAGCAGAATAACAGGGATATGGCCGGTCTCCTCATCATTTTTTACCCGTTCGCACAACTGGTACCCATTCAGAGAGGGCATCTCAATATCGGCGAGAATTACGTCAGGCCTGAACTCCTTGACCATATTCCACGCCTCTTCCCCGTCTCCCGCGGCTTTTATTTCATAGTCCTCATCCGCGAGAATTAGTTCAACCACCTTCTGGATGGTCACACTGTCATCAGCCAGGAGTAATTTTTTGCTCATATGACACCTCTCTTCAGGGGACACCCCCTACATTTGGTTTTTGCTCCAGAAAAAAACCTTCAGACAAATTTTATTGTTATCTGTCAAAAAAGTCAAGTTTTTTGATTGATTCAGCCATTGCATTATATGCTAAGCGGGAGTTTCTGTTGTATAATTAAATCATTGAGAGGCCTGTTTTATGGACAAAAACGAGATTATAGGTATTTTCAGGGCAGTCCAGCGGGGAGAGGTCTCTCCGGAGGACGCTTTCAGAAAGATAAGGTACCTTCCCTTTGAGATGCTGGACTCTTCTCACATAGACCATCACAGGGAAGTGAGGCAGGGTATCCCCGAGGTGGTTCTGGCTGAGGGCAAATCTCTCTCCGATGTTATTGAGATAGCAGGCAGGATTTATGAGAAAAGTGGAAAGGTGCTTATAACGAGGGCCTCTGAAGAAATATACAGGGCTATCGGGATTGAGGGTGCCCGTTTTCATCCCCGCTGCCGTATTATAACTGTTGGTGAGGCTGCTGAAGAGGTGGGGAGAGTGCTTGTGCTCTCTGCCGGGACTGCGGACCTGCCTGTTGCCGAGGAGGCAGTCCTTACAGCGAGATTTCTGGGAAGCAGGGTGAAGGGTATCTTTGATGTCGGAGTTGCAGGGATACACAGGCTCTTTGCTTACAGGGAGGATATAACCGGTGCTGATGTAATTGTTGTTGTGGCAGGCATGGAAGGGGCCCTTCCTTCGGTCGTCGGCGGGCTTACCGATGCGGTGGTGATAGGCGTTCCCACATCCACGGGGTACGGGGCCTCCCTTGGTGGACTTACCGCCCTTTTTTCCATGCTCAATTCCTGTGTGCCGGGTATTGCCGTCATGAATATAGATAACGGGTTCGGGGCCGGCTGCCTCGCCCACAGGATAAACATGCTCAGATCAGGCAGAAGGGGTTAGATGCGGTTTTCAAGGCAGAAGACCTGTCCTGTTATCCCCTTTGTTGATGAAAGAAAGTTGATGAAACACGCCGGATTCCACGGATCTGAGAGGATTCCCGTCAGACTGTCCTTTATTGCTGCGGATGTGCCTCTTTCAGACTTAACCCCCATCCCTGCGGGAAGGTAACCCGGTATGACCACATTCACATAGACTCCATCAGGTGCAAGTTCCCGGGCAAGACTTTTTGAAAGGCCGATGAGACCGGACTTGGCCGCACTGTAGGCTGCCTGGCCCGCGCTGCCTTTAATTCCTGTCCAGGATGATATGAATATGATGTGTCCGCCGCCGGAGCGGATAATAATGGGGGCAAGTTCCCTTGAAAGGAGGAAGGCACTTCTCAGGTTTACCCGGATCACCTCATCCCAGTCATCACAGCGATGTTTTATCAGCAGGGCATCTATGTTGATTCCTGCAGAGTGAATGAGAAGGTTGAGCCTGCCGGGATCGGCTGAGATACGGTCAGCGATCATCCGTACCACCTCAGACTCGCCAAGATCACCTGATACAGTGCTCCAGGGACCGGTGAGAGCTGTTGTGATTCTCTGGATTGACTGGGCGTTTCTGTGGTAATGGAGTATGGTATGAATCCCCGCTGAGTTCAGCTCAGAGGCGATTATCCCTCCCAGCCCTCCGGAGGCTCCTGTTATCAGAGCAACCCTGCTGATAGGGCCTCCCTGAGAGCTTGAAGAAGGGTTTCCAGGTCATCCTCCTGATGGCTTGCAGTCACGGTTATCCTAATCCGGGGTCTCTTAACAGTGGGATATCTTATGGCGGGTGCGTATATACCGCGGCCGGAGAGGAAATCCGAGAGTCTGAGGGCAGAGGAGTTGTCGTCAAGAATTAACGGGATTATAGGGGTCCTGGACCTTCCTGTATCAAGTTTCATGTCTATGAGCCCTGAATGGAGATACTCTCTGTTCTTCCAGAGTCTTTTTACAAGGTCCGGTGATTTCCTTATAACCTTGATGTTACTTAGGGAGGTCATAACCGTATGGACAGGGAGAGCGGTTGTGAAGATCAGTGACCTTGCCCTGTTGACAAGGAGTTCCCGCACCAGTCCTGTGGATGCGACAAATCCGCCCAGGGAGCCTACTGCCTTTGACAGCGTTCCCATCTCTATTATGAAGGACTGGTGGCTGATGTTGAACTCAGCCAGTGAGCCTTTGCCACTGCCGAGTACGCCCGTTGCATGGGCATCGTCAATATAAAGCAGTGCTTTATCTCTTGAGGCGATCTCTGTGAGCTCATCAATCGGGGCTATGTCTCCGTCCATGCTGAAGACGGATTCTGTCACGATGATCTTTTTCCTTGAAGTGGTGTTTGCGAGGAGGGACCTGAGATGCTTCATGTCGAGATGCCTGTAGATTATCTTCCTTGCACGGCTGAGCCTGCAGCCGTCAATGATGCTTGCATGATTGAGTTCGTCGCTGAAAATGACTGTTTCTTCGTCTGAAAGTGCAGGTATCGCCCCGGTATTGGCAGCATACCCGGAGGTGAAAAGGAGTGATGTCTCTGTTCCTTTCCAGAGGGCTATCTCCTCTTCCAACCGTGAATGCTCAGTAGTTCCTCCTGAGAGGAGCCTGGAAGCACCCGCCCCTCCGTGCCGGTGCTTACCTCCTTCCCCGTTAATGCATGGGGTTTCCGAGGCAAGGCCGAGATAGTCATTGGATGAGAAGTTGAGGAGTTCGCGTCCGTCCTTTCTGATAATCCTTCCCTGACCGGAATCCCTGTCCTCTATAATCCTGATGAGATCTTCCTTTCCCAGATTTTCAAGAAGGGCCCGGTAACTTTCAAGGAGCGGATTATACATCTGCATAAAATACCTCATCCTCTAATCAGGTGTCTAAACAGCCGGAGATGGAGGCGGCTGGCCTCTGTAAATTCAATGCAATCGATAATTTTTTAAAATTTTTTACTAACTAATTGACATAAAACGATAAATATTGATAACATGAATACTGGTATAATAT
>WFTX01000015.1 GCA_015485235.1 Nitrospirota bacterium
GTAGGGATCGGTCCCGGCTCTATCTGTACCACCAGGGTGGTCGCAGGGGCAGGCGTCCCCCAGATAACTGCAATAAACGAGTGTTATTCCGTGACCAGAAAACACAAAGTCCCTCTTATAGCAGATGGTGGAATAAAATTTTCCGGGGATGTAACAAAGGCGATAGCCGCCGGTGCCCATGCGGTGATGATCGGAAGCCTTTTTGCCGGGACCGATGAATCGCCTGGAGAGATCATCCTCTTTCAGGGCAGGAGTTACAAGGTCTACCGGGGGATGGGTTCCCTGGGTGCGATGACCCAGGGGGCGCGTGACCGGTACGGCCAGGAAGGGGTGGAGACCTCCAAACTGGTACCGGAAGGAGTGGAAGGAAGGGTTCCTTACAAGGGCACTCTCTCCCAGAGCGTACATCAGCTTGTGGGAGGCCTGAGATCCGGAATGGGATACTGCGGCTGCCAGACCCTTGATGAACTCAGAAGGAAGGCCCGGTTCATACAGATAACCAACGCAGGCCTGAGGGAAAGCCACGTACACGATGTAATAATCACCAAGGAGTCCCCTAACTACAGGACCGAGTGGTAGGGAAACTCCCCTTCTTCTATATTAAAAATGGAAAGAGAAAAGATACTCGTTCTGGATTTTGGTTCCCAGTACACCCAGCTTATCGCAAGAAGGGTTAGGGAGAGCCGTGTCTATTCGGAAATCCTCCCCTTCAATGCATCCATGGAAAAGATCCGTGATTTCAATCCCAGGGGCATAATCCTCTCCGGAAGCCCGTCGAGTGTCTTTGATGAAGGTGCTCCCATACCTGACAGAGGGATATTCGATCTGGACGTTCCCATCCTTGGGATCTGCTATGGAATGCAGTTGATGGCCCACCTCCTGGGCGGCGAGGTGGGTAAGGCGGCAAGGAGAGAGTACGGCAGGGCTGAGATAATCATCGATGATGACAGGGATCTTCTCTGGGGTGTGACAGACCGTTCAACAGTCTGGATGAGCCATGGTGACAGGATCGACAAATGCCCTCCCGGCTTTCACCCTGTAGCCCATACGGAGAACTCACCCATTGCTGCAATGGCAGATCATGAAAGAAGGATGTATGCCCTCCAGTTTCACCCTGAGGTGGTCCATACCGAAGACGGAAAGAGGATACTCCAGAACTTCGTTCTTGATATCTGCGGGTGCAGTCCGGCATGGCAGATGTCATCCTTCATTAAATGGGCCACCGAGGATATCCGCAATACCGTAGGTAGCGGGCGGGTGATATGTGCATTGAGCGGGGGGGTGGATTCATCGGTTGTTGCACTCCTTGTGCACCGGGCGATAGGAGAGAGGCTCACCTGCATTTTCGTTGACAATGGCCTCCTGAGAAAGGGTGAATACAGGAAGGTCCGTGACACCTTCCAGAGGCACTTTCATATCCAGCTTGTGACCGTTGATGCAAGGGAGAGGTTCCTCTCCCTCCTGAGCGGAGTAACCGACCCGGAAAAAAAGAGAAAGATAATAGGCAACGAGTTCATAAAGGTCTTTGAGGAGGAGGCAGCCAAGATCGAGGATGCCGAGTTTCTTGCCCAGGGCACTCTCTACCCTGATGTAATTGAGAGCGTCTCCTTCAAGGGACCCTCTGCAACCATAAAATCCCACCATAATGTAGGCGGACTTCCTGATGTAATGAACCTCAGACTGATTGAGCCGCTCAGGGAACTCTTCAAGGACGAGGTCAGAGAGCTCGGAGAGGAACTGGGATTACCGGAAGAGATTTGCTGGAGGCATCCATTCCCCGGCCCGGGCCTTGCCATCAGATGCCTCGGGGAGATAACCCCGGAAAGACTCGAACTCCTGAGAGAAGCCGATGCGATCGTGCTTGAGGAGATCAAGAAGGCAGGTCTTTACAGGCAGATATGGCAGGCCTTTGCGGTGCTACTCCCCGTCAGGAGCGTCGGTGTGATGGGTGATGAAAGAACCTATGAATACACCATTGCCGTAAGGGCTGTCACCAGTCTTGACGGGATGACCGCCGACTGGGCCAAGATCCCTGATGAGACCCTTGCACGGATCTCAAACAGGATTATCAACGAGGTGCGGGGTATAAACCGGGTGGTCTATGACATAAGTTCAAAGCCCCCCAGCACTATAGAATGGGAATAGCCCATGTCCCTGAAAGACTATCTCGAAGAGAAACGGCTCCTCGTAAACGAATACCTGAAGGAATATTTTTCATCAAAGCCCTTTCCCCCTGAAAGACTATATCAGGCAATAACATATTCACTTTTTGCCGGTGGCAAACGGATAAGACCCCTTCTGGCAATCACATCTTATGAGGCCTGTGGAGGAAAGGCCGAGGACGTCATCCCCCAGGCATCAGCCCTGGAACTGATCCACACATACTCACTGATTCATGACGACCTCCCCTCAATGGACAATGACGACTTCAGGAGGGGGAAACCCACAAACCACAAGGTGTTTGGAGAAGCACTCGCCATTCTTGCCGGGGATGCCCTTCTCACCGAGGCCTTTGTCATGTTCTTGCAGTCCAGCCTGTTCTCTCCCACAGCACTCAGGGAGGCATTGCTGACAGTAGCTTCAGCTGCAGGAGCAAGGGGGATGGTGGGAGGCCAGGCTGAAGACATCCTCTCAGAGGGAAAGGATCCGGACCCCAGGACGGTCCACTTCATCCATACCCACAAGACAGGTGCCCTCATCTCCGCCTCTGTCAGGATCGGTCCCCTTCTTGCCGGATCTCCTCCGGAGATTCATGACGCCCTCTCCCTTTACGGAGACAAAATCGGCCTTGCCTTCCAGATAATCGATGACATCCTTGATGTTACAGGCGACGAAGAGGACCTCGGGAAAAAGACGGGAACCGATCAGGAGAGGGGAAAGATGACCTACCCGGCCCTTTACGGCCTTGAGCGGTCGAGGGCAGCAGCACAAGAGCTCATTGATGAGGCGAAACTCTCCCTCGGGGTTCTTGGCGAAAGGGCCAAATACCTCGAAGAGATTGCGGACTATCTCTCTTCAAGAACATCCTGACCCTAAGATCACTTCTCTGCAGGTTGGGGATCGAGATGATCAAGTCTGCCCGGAATCCGCAAAATGATATAAGAACCACAGAGTGCACTGAGAGTCTTTGAGAACATGTTTACTTAGTGACCTTCGTGGTTTCTGAGGATTTATGAGATTGCATGGAATTTCAGGCAGCTCTTCTTCTCCTGATACGTCTGATAACAGCCTTGTTCTTCTGCCATGCTTTTTGAAGGTCATAGTTTTTCTGTGCATTAAGCCAGAAATCCGGACTCATACCAAAATATTTAGCAAGCCTGAGAGCCATATCAGAGGAAACAGCTCTCCTGTGATTAACGATCTCGTTAATCGTTCTGAAGGATGTCTTTAGTGCGGATGCCAGTTCTTTCTGTGTAATGCCAAGAGGCTTCATCAGATCGTTCAATAAGATTTCTCCAGGATGAATGGGCTCTCTTTCAACTTTAAACATAATCTCCTCCTTAATGATAATCCGTAATTATAACATCATAAGCATCACCCTCAGAAAAACTGAAAACAATGCGCCACTGGTCGTTTATTCTTATACTGTATTTGCCTTTCATCTTCCCTTTCAAATGCTCAAGCCTGTTGCCAGGGAATACCTTCAGATCCTCCAGTGCTGACGAAGCATTGATCTGCTCAAGTTTTCTTAAAGCCGTCCTTGTGATATTGTGCGGGAATCTTCGGCTCTTTCCTGTTATATACAGTCTTTCAGTATCCTTGTCCGCAAAACTCCTTATCACTATGATAGTATAACGCATATGGTTATAAAGATCAACAGACAGATGGTAAGTTTGAAGAGGGCAAAGGAATACAGGGCACTGGCAGTTTAAGGTCCCTTCAGTGGATTAGGGTCTTTGACCGGAACCCGTGAGGTCTGATCGGGGGAATAAAGGGAAAGAGGATATGTTTTTACTTCGTGTTCTTCCTGCCCTTCGTGGTGGATTTCTTTGTGAATGGCTCAGGATACCTCGAAGAGTACGAAGCTTAAAATCAAGAAATCACACTTAGCAAGTGGAATGTGTATCAACTGAGTGTCGATTTTCAGCATAAATACCCACCTTGTATCAGGGTAAATACCCAGTCTGTTTCAAAATAATTCCCCAGGGAGTTTCAAAAGAATTACCCACTTTTTTCACAATTGCTGTAAGATTCCTGACGAATAAGAGTCAGGAGGTGTTATGGCAAGAAAGGAGATACGGATGGAGGAAGTGGTGGAAGTGTTGTATCAGTGGCACAGGTGGCGGAATATCAGCCAGATAAAGCGGGCAGTAGGGCTGAGGCGGAAGACGATACGGAAGTACATAGCGCTGGCAGAGGAGGAGGGATTTGACCGGGAGATGCCTGAGCAGCCCTACACGTATTATCTGGAACTGGCGGGGAAGATACAGAGGAGGCAGAAGACACCGTCTGATGTCTCGCCGTCGTACAGGAAGACCCTGGAGTACCAGAACATTATAGAAAAGCTTCTTAGGAGGCCGCATATGAAACCCAGGCAGATATACCGGATCCTGAGGAGGGAATATGAATATCCATTAAGTTACAGCAGTTTCAACCGGTATATGAAGATCAGGTATCCGAAGGTGGCGAGGAACTGTTTAAGGCTTGAGGTATCGGCTGGGGAGGAGGCGCAGGTGGACTTTGGCTCAGCGGGGCTGATGTATGACCCTGAACAGGGGAGGAAGAGGCGTGCCCATGCCTTTGTAATGACGCTGTCATACAGTCGTCTGCACTATGTGGAGTTTGTATTTGATCAGGGGCAGGCGACATGGGTGAAGTGCCATATAAATGCCTTTGAGTATTTCGGGGGAGTGCCCCGGAGGATAGTGCTGGACAATCTGAAGTCGGGGGTGCTGAAGCCGCATACCTATGATCCTGTACTGAACCGTGCCTATGCGGAATGTGCAAAGCATTACGGGTTCGTGATAGACCCGGCAAAGATAAGGGAGGCCTCTCACAAGGGGAAGGTGGAGAGGAAGATGCCTGTGGTGCGGCAGCAGTTTCTCTCCACATATGAGTGCAGAGACATAGGGGATGCAAACAGGAAGGTCAGGGAGTGGTCGTTAAGGGAATATGGGATGGAGGTACACGGCACGACGAAGAGGAGACCTGCGGAGGTATTTAATGAAGAGGAGCGGGCCAGGTTGGGGGCACTGGCCCCGGAGAGATTCGATCTGCCGCTGTGGAAAGAGGCACGGGTACATCCGGATCATCACATAGTGTTTGACAGGAGTTACTATTCGGTGCCTACCCGGTATGTGGGCAGGAAGGTATGGGCAAGGGGAGGTCTCGATACGGTGCAGATATTCTATGAGGGTGAGCTGATAAAGACCCATCAGAGGGCTGGCAGGCCCGGGACATGGAGGACAGATGAGGGGGATTATCCGCCTGAGAAGTCGAAGTATCTGATGAGAAGCAAAGCCTGGTATGAGAAAGAGGCGTTAAAGTATGGCCCTTACGTATGCAGGCTTGCAGGGGTTATGCTGAAGGAGCATTCCTATCGGAACATCAGGAAGATACAGGCACTGTTCAGGCTTGGGGATAAATACGGCTCTGAGGCCCTTGATCTGGCAAGCAGACGGTGCCTGTTCTACGAAGACTACCGGATAAGCACTATAAAGGGGGTATTGGAGAAGGGGCTCTACCGTCTGCCGCTTGATGATGAGAGGGTCATGGGTGCAGAGGGAGGGCTTGCCTTTCTGAGGCCGCCTGATTACTTCAGGCACACAGCAGCAGAGGAGGAGGGGCAATGAACATTGAAGGACAACTCATGGAGAAACTGAGAAAGCTCCGGTTGTCGGGGATGCTTGAGACGATGGAGGTGCGGCTCAGGCAGGCAGAGGAACAAAACAGCGGATACCTGGAGTTTTTTGCAACCATGATAGAGGATGAATACGAGAGGCGGCAGGCGAGGCGGTTAGTGAAGAGGCTTAAGAAGGCCGGATTTGAAGAAGAAAAGACCATTGAGGGGTTTGACTTCACCTTCAATCCGGGAGTGCCGGTAAAGAGGATAAAGCAGTTTATGAACTGTGCCTATATAGAGAGGGGTGAAAACATCTTTCTGATGGGCCCTGTGGGGGTAGGGAAGACCCACATA
>WFTX01000016.1 GCA_015485235.1 Nitrospirota bacterium
AATCAGGAGATAGAAGGGCCTGCCATCTCTTATCCTGTCAAGAAGTTCTTGCAACTTCTGGCGGTCGTTTCTGGAGCGGGTGCTCACCTCCTCAAGTCTGCTCTCTATAAACTCAAAGGCATCTTTAATATTCTCCAGACCTACATTGATCGTCGTCCTGAAAAACGCATCAATACCAACGAGGGAAGATACTGCTATACTCTTGAGGATACTCCCCATCATACTTTTGTACTCATCAGACAGCGAATTGCGGAGGCTTTCCATAAGGGCAACGAATATATCCGGCTCATTGGCATACCGCCATGCCTCAAAGAAGTGGACTGGATCCCCTTTCTCCACACAAAGGGAGCCTATTGCCTTCAGATAGGAACTCTTCCCGGTGCCCCAGGCACCGTTGATTGAGATGGTCAGTGAACCTTCGCCCTTATCTCTGTTTGCATTGTAGAGTTGTTCTATAGTGTTCCAGATGTAGTCAATCTGGTCCCTGGATAAAGGATCGCCTTTCAGGACGTCCAGATCTATGGGTTTATCAATCAGCATATCCCAGGGGTTTTACAATTTTACCAGAATAGTGCTGTAAAGTGAAAATCTCAAGGAGGAGAGAGACTTGACATAATACTATACATTTGTATAGTATTATTGCATGGCTCTTACCAGGCGGCAGAGAGAGGTCCTGGAGTTTATCCGGGATTGGATACTGAGGAGAGGGGGCTCCCCCACTGTCCGTGAGGTGGCGGAGCACTTCGGGTTCAGGAGCCCCCTCTCGGCAAAACTCCATATTGATGCCCTTGTCCGCAAGGGATATCTGAAAAAGAGGCCCTTCCTTTCAAGGGGTCTGGAGATACCCGGCCTGCTACCCGGAGAGTCTCTCCGTCTCCCCGTGGTGGGTACAATAAGGGCAGGCAGTCCCATACTTGCCACAGAAAACATAGAGGAGTATATCAGTGTAAGCAGGGAACTCTTTCCCCTGGCAGAGGGCTTTGGCCTTCGGGTGGTAGGTGAAAGCATGAAAGGGGCAGGCATAATGGAGGGTGACATCGTGATTGTGCGTCCAGAGGTTGAGGCCAGTGATGGCGATATAGTGGTGGCCCTTGTTGGTGAGGAGGCAACGGTAAAGAGGCTTTTTCTGAAAGACGATATGGTGGTCCTCAAGCCCGAACATCCTGATATGGCCCCGCTCAGACTGCCACCATCAGAGGTGAAAATCATTGGCAGGGTTGTGGGACTCATAAGGAGGTTCTGAGATGGTGGAGATAGACGAGCCTGTGGCAGTGGTGGCTTCCTTCCATGGAGGCAGGATAAGGCCGATGAGTTTCAGGTGGAAGGGAAGGCTTATCCGCATCCGGCGGATCACCTACGAATGGACCAAACGGGACGGACTGAGAGTGCTCTACTTCTTCTCGGTAAGCGACGGGAAAACCCTGTATAACCTCTCATATGAGACGGATACCCTCTCGTGGCACCTTCAGGCTGTTGAGACGGAGTAAGTGATTTGATATTTACAATTTTAGGTTCTGATGCTGCCTGAATTTATTTAAAGAACTGAAGGAGGAAGTCCGATTAGATTTTAAGTAATTAGCAGGGTGGGAACAGCATATGTCAACCCTCAAGTTAGTTACAAAGAGTGACAGGGTATAGTGTTTGACTACAGGAACAAAAAGGTGTTTTATAAAGGAGGGACTGAATGATGGAAGCCATACCTGATTTCAAGACCTTTGGCAGGAATGGTTACCGCAGCAAACTCCGTCAGCGGGGAAGCACTGTAACACTCTCTCAGAGAACCTATCTGGCTTCTATTGCGCTTGGTATTTTTGGTGCGATAGCAGGATTTTTCTTCATAGTGCCGATGATCATGAAGGCAGATTATACCATCACCTTCGGAAGGGCAGCAGGCATACTGTTTTTCATATTACTGGAAGTGGGCGCCCTGCTTTATGCCCTTTACAGGGAAGAGGTGTTCTTTGACTTTGAGGGAAAATACTACCGGTTCAGGAAGGGGTTTTTCTGGAACATCAAAGAGGTAAAGGGATTCTTTAACGATATCGTGGCAGTCACGGTAAGGGAGGCAAGCCATTCCACAGACAGGCATCACAGATACAGGACATACAGCATAGGGATCCAGTGCAGAAAGGAAGGCCCCACATTCGACATCTGGCAGACCCTTGACAGAGAAAAAGCCCGGTACATTTCAGACACCCTTGCCAGTGCCTTTGACGCAAAGGTAATCTGGGAGACTGACCCTGTAGAGAAAGCAATAAGAAGGATAGCCGGGAGGAAGAACAAAAGGGAGATAAGCCGGGGGCAGGAGAATGCTTCAGAAGGTTATTACTGAAAAAAGAATAATACTCCTTGTTGACATGGATGCCTTTTTTGCCTCGGTGGAGCAACAGGTAAACCCCGCCCTCCGGGGAAAGCCCGTTGCAGTCACAGGGGGAGGCACGAGGACGGTGGTGACAACATCATCCTATGAGGCAAGGAAGTTCGGTGTAAAGACGGGGATGAACACCTACGAGGCCCTCCAGGCATGCCCGCACCTGATAATTGTGAAGGGAGACCATGCCAGGTACACCCATACCTGTGCTGAACTCAAAAAGATATACCAGCAGTTCACACCCCTTGTGGAGATATACTCGGTGGATGAGGCATTTCTCGATGTGACCACCACAGAGCATCTCTTTGGCGGTGCCGTTGAGATAGGAAAGAGGATAAAGACAGAGATAAAGAGGCAGTTCGGTATAAGTGCCTCTGTGGGGATAGGCCCCAACAAACTGATAGCCAAACTGGCTGCTGATATCTCAAAGCCCGACGGGCTCCGGTGGATAAAAGAGGAGGAGGTCCCGGAGGTACTTGAGGATCTTCCTGTGGAGGCACTCTGGGGGATAGGAAAGAGGATTGCCAGGAGGCTTGAAGCACTGGGCATAAAGACCTGTGGAGAATTAGGCAGGGCACCTGTCGGGGTCCTGAGGAGTCACTTCGGGATCATGGGAGAGCACCTGAAGATGATGGGAGAGGGAATCCATAACGGAGAGGTGACGGGTGATGAGGGAGACGGGGAGGTGAAGTCAGTGGGACACAGCATGACCTTCCCTGTAGATCTATGGAAGAGGCCTGAGATCTCCCGGGAACTGCTCAGGCTCTCGGAGATGGTAGGCGCAAGAACGCGCCGGTACGAACTCCGTGGGAGGGTGGTCTCCCTCACCGTAAGATACAGGAGCTTCGAGACCTTCACCCGGAGGAGACGGCTTGAGTGCTCCACGAATGATACCAGAAGGATCTACCGGGCAGCCCTCTCAATCCTCGATGGTATCAGGCTCCGGGAGCCGGTGAGGCTTCTCGGGGTTACACTTTCAGAACTTGAGAATATAAGAGGCCAGAGGCCACTCTTTCACGAGGAACAGAGAAGGGAAGACCTCCTCCGGAGCATGGACGATCTGAACCAGAGGTTTGGGACCCTTACAGTGACATGGGGGGCATGCATCAACCCGCTCAGACACCCCGGGGTGATCTCCCCGGCCTGGCGGCCCTCTGGGATAAGGAAAAGTCTTTGATTACCGTCCCCATGACCGGATAAAGGAATCATACTCCATTCCGAAGACACTGAAGAAGGCATTCCTGAAATTTTCTCCTTCACCCACCCTCTCGAGGAGGTCCTTGAGATAGTAGAGACCGTAACGGTCTATCAGGTGGCGGACGGCTGAGTAGCTCTCAAGATAGGCCACGGAGATCTGCTCACGGGAAAGGCCGGTGAAGGATGCCTCAAGTCTCTGTAACGGTATCACCTGTCCTGTCTGAACAGGATAGTCCCTTGAGAAATATTCGGCAAGTCCCTCGTTAAGCCATAGTGGCACTCTCCCGTCCGTCAGGGTGAATACAAGGGCGTGGGCATACTCGTGATAGAGCACCCTCCTGAGGAGTTCCGGCCTCTCTTCTGCATTTTTTACAGGAATCCTGATCTTACCATCGTAGGCCCCGCCTGCCCACTCGGGCACCTGGGTGACGTCCCGGAACTCCTTTGAGGTGTAAAGTATTACATTCATGGGAGTATCCGGAAACAGGTTTAGTTCCCTGCCTATATCACGATAGGCATCCTCCAGTATCCCCAGGACATTCCTGCTTATCCCGCCGTGGCGGTAGCCGTCAAAGTGGAGGATGAAATGACCGGACTCCTCTTCCTGATATCCTTCCTGCTGCCTGATTTCACGGGAGACCCTGTTGAGAAGGGCAGTCAGTTCTTCGTCCTTCTTCAGGGTGAGGGCCTCTTCAGCATACTCCCTGCTTTCCTGAAGCCGGTTCAGGTTGTAACAGGAGAAGGCAAGGAGTTTGAGCACCACGAAATCAGCAATGCCGGCTCCTTTAAGAACCTCCAGTGTATCAACAGCCTCCTCATATCTCCCAAGCCGGTAGAGGCTGACCCCTGCCCCCAGCGCTGCACGCCGGTCTACTGGATCAAGGGAGAGAAAGATGGGAAGTGCATCCCGGGCCTTTCCCTCTTTGAGGAGAAGAAAGGCCCTTTTCAGTTCCCCATCCTCTTCAGAAGGGACTTTCTCCTCCTTCGGGACTGAGCCCCCTGCCTCTTCACTGAGGTGTGAATCCTGGAGGTCTTCAGAGGAGCCAGCCCGGATATCAGGGGTCACAACCTCTTCATCCCCTGGGATGCCTTCCTCCCCCACCCCCACTGTTTTCTGGTAATACAGATACCCGCTGAGGAGGAGAAAGATCATAAAGAGGATGAGGGTAAGGGGTCTCAATATCCTGTCCTCCGGTCCTCTGCTTTCATAGGGCATTATATCATCCCCTCTCAGATCTCCGCTAATACGTCAGCATTGGATCATTAAAGACCGTAATTGGTGTATTGGTGTATTTGTTATTGGACAAAGACTGTCATTAGGTCATTGGTCATAGGTCATTAGTTATTGGTCATTCTTGATTTCCCGCTTTAACGCTTCTACGATTCCACGCAACAAACGCAATCAACGCTATAAACGCGGAACTCTGAACTCAGAACTTATCAACCTTCAGGTTTACCCCTCCTTTTGTCGTAAAAACAGGGGTTTTGGGTTATAATATTTCTATGGAAGTAAAGACGCACAAGCTCCTCTCCCTTGATGAACTCACGGAGAAGATACTCTCCTACGATCCCTCTGCGGATATTACACTTCTCAGGAAGGCCTATTTCTTCTCCCACGAGGCACACTGCAGCCAGAAACGGAGGGAGGGGACACCCTATATAGACCACCCCCTCTCTGTTGCCTCCATTCTTGCCGATATGCATATGGACACCACCAGCATCATCGCAGGCCTTCTCCATGACACTGTAGAAGACACCGAGACCAATCTGGAGGATATAAAGGGGCTCTTTGGTGGGGATGTGGCCTTTCTCGTAGAGGCGCTGACAAAACTCTCTAAAATGCAGTTCAAGTCAAAGAAAGAGGCCCAGGCGGAAAACTTCAGAAAGATGTTTCTTGCAATGGCAGAGGATATCCGCGTGATCCTGATAAAGTTTGCAGACCGTCTCCACAACATGCGGACCCTCAAACATCTCCCTGAATCCAAGCAGAAGCGGATCGCCCAGGAGACCCTAGACATATATGCCCCCCTTGCAAACCGGCTTGGTATAGGCTGGATGCGGGCGGAATTCGAGGACCTGAGTCTCAAGTATCTCCAGCCTGAGATATACAAAAATCTCCTGAAAAAGGTTGCAAAGAGAAGGGAGGAACAGGAGGTCTACATAAACGATGTTTCCAAGAAGATCCGGAAAAGACTGATTGAATACAACATTCCGGGATTCATCTCCGGCAGGGTGAAGCATCTCTACGGCATATACAAGAAGATGCTTGACCAGAATATCCCCTTCGAGCAGGTCTATGATGTACTCGGGCTGAGAATCATCACAGACACCAAGAGCCATTGTTACGAGATACTCGGGATAATCCATTCCCTCTGGAAGCCCATCCCGGGCCGGTTCAAGGATTACATCGCCCTTCCGAAATCTAATCTCTATCAATCACTTCACACATCTGTAATCGGCCCCCAGGGGGAGCGGGTGGAGTTCCAGATCCGGACCCAGGAGATGCACAGGATAGCTGAAGAGGGAATAGCAGCCCACTGGATGTACAAGGAGGGCGGCCGCGTTCTTGAGAAGGACGCCAAATACATAAAATGGCTCAGGGAACTGATCCAGACCCAGAAGGACCTCCGCGATGCCAAGGAGTTCCTTGAAGTGGTAAAGGGAGAAGTGGTCCCTGAGGTTGTCTATGTCTTCACCCCAAGGGGGGAGATAAGGGAGTTGCCTGCCGGCTCCACACCGGTTGACTTTGCCTACAGCATTCATACGGAGGTGGGTCATCACTGTGTCGGGGCAAAGGTGAACGGCCGGATCGTTCCGCTCCGGTACAACCTCCAGAGCGGGGATACCGTTGAGATCATCCGATCCCCCTCACACGGCCCGAGCAGGGACTGGCTGAACTTCGTGGTCACCCAGAGGGCCAAGACGAGGATAAAGCAGTGGCTCAAGGCAGAGGAGCGGAAGCAGAGCCTCGAACTCGGGACAAAGATGCTTGAGACGGAATTCAGGAGGAAGGGGCTCAGTCCGAAACTGATGAAATCACCTGAAATGGAAGAGGCCGCCCGGAAGTTCAGCATGAAGTCACCCGAGGACCTGTTGGTGGCGGTTGGTTACGGCAAGGTCTCTGTACATCAGGTGGTGAACCGCTTTCTCCCTGAAGAGGAGGAAGAGGAAGAGATTGTCTTCACAAAGCCAAAGAAGAGGAAGAAGGGCTCAAGCGGGATAAGCATAAAGGGAATAGACAATGTCCTCTACCATACCGCCCGGTGCTGTCATCCCGTCCCGGGCGACTCCCTTGTCGGTTTCGTTACACGGGGTAAGGGTGTCACCATCCACCGGGAGGACTGTCCGAACCTGAACCGGCTCGCCGTTGACGATGCCCGGTTGATAGACGTGACCTGGACACCTCCGGAGGCGGAGACCACCCCTGCCAAACTGCTTATAGAAACACTTGATCAGCCGGGGATGCTCGCCACCCTGAGTTCTATCATATCCTCAATGGAGGTGAACATAAGCCAGCTCTCGGTAAATACCACCGATGACAAGAGGGCCCACTTCACCATAATCGTGGAGGTGGAGAACAGGGATCAGCTTTCCAGTCTCATCCAGAAGATCGTCTCAACAGAGGGTGTGCTCCGGGTAAAGAGGTAGGCCGGGGCCAAGGTTGAGGTTAAGGCTGAGGTTGAGGTTAAGGCTGAGGTTGAGGTTAAGGCTGAGGTTGAGGTTGAGGTCGAGGTTGAGGTTGAGGTCGAGGTCGAGGAGAAAGCGTGGAGCGTATAGCGGGTAGCGTATAGGGTTCTATAGAGCAGAAGTGCGGAAGAGTGGATGGATAATAGAACACAGA
>WFTX01000017.1 GCA_015485235.1 Nitrospirota bacterium
TCCGGCCAGGTCTCCTTCTCCGGCGGGAACCCTTTCCTCCATTCTTCATTCTTCAGGATCTATGAAGAGGCGGTAAAGAGGGGGTTCGTTGTAGCAGTTCTGGGTAATCCGGTAACTGAAGAGCTGTTAAGTGAACTCCTCTCAATCAGAAAACCCTCCTTTTACCAGGTGAGCCTTGAAGGGCTGAAGGCCCGGAATGACTGGGTGAGAGGCGAGGGACATTTTGAGAGGACTCTCGAATTTCTCTCCCTTCTGGGAAGGTTCGGGATTTACAGGATGGTGATGCTAACGCTGACGGAATCAAATTTCAGAGACGTGATTCCCCTTGCGGAACAACTCAGGGGGCTTGCAGATACCTTTACCTTCAACAGGCTCTCAATGGTGGGAGAAGGAGAGAACCTGAGATTACCTCCTCAAGGTGAATTCAGAATCTTTCTGGAAGAATATCTTGCAGCCTGCAATGACAATGTATCCCTCAGTCTGAAGGATAATTTTTTCAACATCCTGAGAGTCGGAAAAGGTGAGCCCCCTATCGGTGGATGCACCGGATACGGTTGTGGCGCCGCCTTCAACTTTGTCTCCGTACTTCCCGACGGCGAGGTCCATGCCTGCAGGAAGTTTCCTTCACTGATAGGGAATATTTACGAAGACAGTCTGCTTGAGATTTACGACTCACCCATTGCAGATAGATACCGGGAGGGGCCGTCGGAATGCAGGGACTGCAGCCTCCGTCTCGTCTGCCGGGGGTGTATGGCAGTGACATACAGTCATAAACTCGACCCTTTCAAGAACAGAGACCCCTACTGTTTTATCCAGGACCCAGACCGGTAATGGGCAGCACCTTTATGAAAATAGGGAAGCTTGCAGAAGAGGCGGGTGTAAGCATAGATACCATCAGGTATTACGAGAAAAGGGGAGTCCTCCCGCCACCTGTAAGATCATCTTCAGGATACAGGCTCTATACTGAAGAGACCGTGGAGATGCTAAGGTTCATAAAAAAGGCAAAAGGGCTCGGGTTCAGGCTGGATGAGATACGAGAGCTTGCAAGACTCCGGTACAGCCCCTGTGACGATACCTGTGTAAGTGTGAGAAGGATTGCGGAAGAGAAGAAAAAAGAGGTTTCCGAAAGGATCAATGATCTCCTTGAAATCCAGAAGATGCTCGACAGTTTCATTGATTCATGCAGGAGAAACAGGACCCTCAGCAAATGTCCCCTTCTTGATGAACTAAGCAGGCAGTAAGGGCCATTGATTACCGCTTGACTCTGGAGTATACTCAAGGGTTTATAATATGGAATCGGGAGTTATCAGGATATCTCATGGTTTCAATATCAGCCGGACCGGAGGCTTCCTTGAGTGAATCTCCGTAAGGTTCTTGAAGCTCGCGGAGTCTGAGAGATGGTAAGATTGAGAGGAGAAGCACAATGTCATATGGTCTATTAAGGATGACCTGAATGTCAAAGGAAAAGTACACAGGTCTTGGAAGCATAATCGCCTCGTTTCTTGCAGCCTCGTGCTGCGTGGGACCTGCAATCTTTGTGATCTTTGGCACATCGGCAGGTTTTTTCAGCAAACTCACCTTTCTGGATAAATACCGCCCCTATCTCCTTGGAGCGGCCTTCCTTATGCTTGGCTATTCCTTTGTTAATCTCTACATCAGGAAACCATCCTGCGACTGTGCTGAAGACATAAGAAACAGAAAGATTGCCAAGGGGATATTCTGGGTGGGGCTTGTGGCGGTTGTCTTTTCGCTCACCTTCAGGAAGGTACTGCTCTGGCTCTACAGTTAGGACCCATGAAACATGGATTATGAACTCATAATCATCGGTGCCGGTGCTGCCGGGTTTGCCGCAGCCTTCAAGGCTGAGGAGCTTGGTGTAAAGACCCTGATGATTAATGACAGCTCCGTCCTCCCATTAGGCGGCACCTGTGTGAATGTCGGCTGTATCCCCTCCAAGATAATGCTTCATCAGGCCGGTCTTTACTACCAGAGTCTCAAGAGCCGCTTCAGGGCACTTTCCCTCTCCGGCAGCATAGACTTTGTTCAGGCACTGCGGGAGACCCGCGAAATGGTCTCATCCTTTCAGGAGGGCAATTATCTGAATACCTTGAAGGGGCTTAATCATATCCGTTTAATAGAAGGAAGAGGAAGGCTTCTTGATGCAAACACTGTTGAGACCGGTAAGGAGAGATTCAAGGGGAAATATATCCTCATTTCAACAGGTGCTTCCACATTCATCCCGCCAGTAAGGGGGGTCAGGGATGTTGACTTTCTCACCAACCGGACAATCTTCAGCCTTGAAGAAAGGCCCCGGTCTATTGTCATACTTGGTGGAGGACCTGAGGCAGTGGAGTTTGCACAGATATTTCACCGGTTCGGTATAAGAACCAGTCTTATACAGCGCTCCGACAGGATACTTACAAAATTTGAAGGCACCCTTGCCGGAAGACTCCAGGCAATCCTTGAAGAAGAGGGGATAGAGATTCATACTGGCACAAGGCTTCTTGAGGTAAGCAAGAACAACGGCCACGTGGAGGTGAGGTTCAATAAGGCAGGTGAAGACACCATGACGGTAAGGGCAGAAAAACTCCTTGTGGCAACGGGGCTCAGGGGAAATACGGATGAACTTGGCCTTCCAGATGCAGGTGTTGAGACAATGGGGATGGGCTTTGTGAGGACCAACAATTATATGCAAAGCAGCCAGCCTCACATTTATGCGACAGGTGACGTAGCAGGCACAATGGCCCTTGAGACCGTGGCGGCAAGGGAGGGAAGGGTCGTAGTGGAGAATATGTTTGAAGGTCGCAAAAGTGTGATTGAATACGAGATTGTGCCACGGGCAGTATTTACTGATCCGGAACTTGCCTCAGTGGGTACAACTGAGGAGGAGTACAGCAGGAAGTACGGAAGGTGTCTCTGTAGCAGCCTTGAGCTGAGGCACCTCGAACGGGCGGCCCTTGAGAGGAGGACCGACGGATTGATTAAAATGGTTGTTCATCCTGATTCGAAAGAGGTCATCGGTGTTCACATGGTCGGCCCCAGGGCATCTGAGGTGGTTACCATTGCCACCTATGCGATCAAAAACCGCATGAACATTTACCAGATACGAGATACAGTGCACATCTTCCCCACCATGGGTGAGGCCCTGAAAAAGGTGGCACAGAGTTTTGACAGGGATCCCGGTAAGATGCCATGCTGTATAGAGTGAAGAGGGGCAATAGGCAAAGGCGATAGGCTATAGGTTTAGATGGTGAAGCGGAGAAGGGAAAAGACAGGGAGTAGGGTGTAAAATCCTAAGCACGAATATCGAAATCCTGAACAACATTAAGGAATATATTCATAGTTTGAATATGCACAGCGAGCGCATTTTTAATCGTATCGATCCCCGTGGTCTTGCTCGATACGAGTCCGTTTCGGACTTGCCCGTATCGTGGCCACGGGGTTAGCGAGCGAATGTAAAAAGATAAAACTTCCTTATCCGGTACGGACTCGTAACGAGCATATCGAAGATACCCTGTGGTCTTACCGCAGGGTTCTTCATTCAATCAGGCCCCAGCCTTCCTCTGGAA
>WFTX01000018.1 GCA_015485235.1 Nitrospirota bacterium
GTAGGGAGTCTTGAATGGTCCGGCTCTGGCAGATCCATAATGGTTCTCAACCGCTCGCAACACTCTATGGGATCGCGGATAAGTTCTTCAAACTTAATCACTACATCAGCCCTTCTGAGCCAGTGCCTGACATTCAGGCTCCAGCCGCTGAAGTAGCTGTCACCGGGTGCAATGATCGCCTCCCTCAGGTTCTGAATAAAATCTGTCCCCGGCTCTATCAGGTCACTCCTGTGGTGAGCCATTGAGACAAGGGCATCCCTTCCATCCCGCACCAGATACACAGCAGGTATCCCGGGGTCATCCGGCACCAACTGGTGCGGCAGAAGATGGGTCTTCACGACAGGATATTTGTCATAGTTTTCATCAAGAGGATATCTTGTCTCCCTGTGGTATGTGCTCGACTTTATCCCGTATACCTCATGTAGTACTATCCTCATGAATGTATTTCCTGACCTCGGATAGGAAGCCAGCCAGATCATATCATGTCCTCTCCCTTCATCGCAGCACCTGTCTGAAACTGAATTGTATCGTTTTGATAACTCCTCTCAATCTGTTTTTGAACCTGAAATTATTGAGATCCTTCCTGAACTCTGTCCCGTAAGCCTTTATCTCCCTGTCAAGAAGTTCATTGGCGAATCTGTACAACTCCAGGTCTAATTTGTTCTTTTCATGGACAATCTCCCTTGCTTCATCAGAGAGAACTATTTTGTCCGGTTTTCTCCTGGTCACATTAACCTTGGTGTAATAAATATTTTTAAATCCCGTCTTTCTTGACATTATCAGCAGGGATTCATCATATCGTTCGACTATCCCCACAAACCTGAAAAAGTTCCTTATATTCTGTTTTGCCCTGGAAAGGAGTTCAGGAATAGTAAACCTTACTGATTTATCTTTTAACAAACCTTTGTGCTTTTTACTGAGTCGCCTTATTACAGCCCTACCAGCAATCATTCTTGTCTGGTAGTTATATACCACATTCATATCTCCCCTTAGAAAGTCCTCACAACTCATTCTGTTTTCCTTTATCATCTTCGAAAGACCCTTTCCTTCAGCACCGAGGGCGTGATAATACTGGGAGACAAGCCTGTCAACAGGATTTCTCAGGAATGTAAGGTAATAGAAGGGATTTGAGATATACTCATGAATGCCAAACATGGCATGTCCCATGATACAGCGGTATCTTTGCCTCTCTTCAGGGAGGAGGTTCCGGAAGAGGTCCTCCCCGTTTGCAGGTATCGTAAAAGTGCTGTCTTCACTGACGTTTTTCTTTATAATATCATAAAGAGTCATCCCGCCTGTTTTCGGGATATGAAGAAAAATGGATACGGGTTCCATCAGCAAGTCTTCGCCCATCCCCCCAGCCGGGGACATAGAAAAAGAGGATACTTTCTTTTCTATGAAATGACTTCTCTTTTTAAACTCCTTCAGTCTTTTCTCCCTTAGAATAAGTGCCCTTTCATATATCTCTACATCTTCCTCGTTCAAATCCCTTATTATCCTTTTCTCTTCTTCTGAAACTGGTGGTCGTTTCTTTCTTATCACCTCGCTTTTGTTTTTGTGCTCAAGCGTTACCTTTCCCCAGCCCATCATATTAGAAAGATGCTCTATTTCTTCCTGTATGTACTCGAATACCCCGAGGAAGTCTATCTCTTCAAGATCGATCCCCTCAAGGAATCTTGACATCACGTTCCTTGCATTCTTTTTTCTTGCATAGTCAAGAAGCGCAGGGTTGCCTTCAAAGCCAACAACATATTTTTTTTCAATAAGTTTCTGCCTAAGCACATAATTATAATAGGAAATGACCCTTTCCACGGGGTCCCGAACCCAGGCAAACAGCAATGGTCTGAAATTGTCGTAGATGGTTTCTATCTCCCTGAATGTGAAATGCCCGTGAATGACCCTATAGTTCTGACAGATTCTTTCCAGAGTATCTATACCCATAAGCAGTCTGTTGCCGCCGATGATTTTGAAATAACCTTGCAATGCATTGGCGTGTAAAACATTTTCCTTTCCGAACTCAGAGGTCAGAACACCCTTGAAAGAGTGCCCTGCCGTCTTTGGGATGTGTATGGAAACCAGTTCAAGACTCATAACTGTTTATTATACCTTTCCGAGATATTCCTTTTCAGACTGCACCCAAGCCGGTGCAGCAGATAAGTCCATCTGGATCGAGAATAACCTGCCTTCTTCATCCCCTCGCCATGGAGTTTCCAGAACAACACCTCCATCTCAGGCGGCATCTCATCCTTCCACCCGCCAACCTTTCCACGCCTGAAGAACTTCTGACGCCATTCAGGGCCCCTGTTGTCCTTACCGGAGAAAAAACCGATGTCATTTGTCCTTATGGTCTCAAAATCAGGGAGCCTCTTCAGGTCTGGTTCCGGCATTTCAAGAAATGGTCGTACCTTCTCCATACATCCAACAGGGTTTTTTATGAGGTCCTCGAACCTTATAACAACCGCAGCATGTTCATACCAGGAAAGGACATGCCTCGACCATCCGCCGAAATGGCTTCCATCCTTTGCAAGGATTATCTCCTTCAGGTTATCAATATAATCTGATCCAGGCTCTATGATATCCTTTTTATGGTGAGCCATTGAGACAACGGCATCCCTGCCGTCCCTGACCAGGTAAACCACCGGGATACGGTCAAGATCAGGCACCTCATCAGGAAGCAAGTGTGTCTTTATGACCGGATAGTCCTCCGGACTGTAATCACCCTTTTCCATGAAAGGCCCTTTGTAGGCCACAGACTTTATTCCATAAACCTCATGAAGAACAATCCGGAAAAAGGTATTGCCAGAACGGGGATAGGATGCAAGGTATATCATCTTTCCCGGGTTTATCTTTTTTTTGTCAATATTCTGTCGTATGCTTCGGCTATCATTTTTATCCATCTGACTCCCTTTTCTATCCAATCCGGTGTGGGCTCAAAGTTATAACCATGCACCTCTACATCATAAGGACTGATCAGGGCATTCTTTGTTGGGAATCTGGCAAAGTTTTCATTCTGGAAGTCTGGCAAATCCGTCCTTAGGGGCAGACCGGTTAAGGTTTTTATCCCCTCCATGATTTGAAGCATCACCGTCGACGAAGGGTGGTTGAATGTAAGGAACAATTTTTTGTTATTTAGATTTTCCTGGATAAAATCAGAAACAGTTATATCGGTCAGACTCTCATTTTTCTTCAATGTATTAAGCGACTCTGAAAACCTATCTTTAAGGCAGAAGTCGATCTCACAAGCCTGATATCTCTTTATTACACCATCCAGTCCGTGTCTTCTTAATTCTTCTACTATAATGTCTTCCCCGTGTATCCTGCCAAAATCAAACATGCCCTTACTATGTGGCGAAAAACAGAGTGAATACACACCTGTATTCACTACATACGGTACAGATATAAGTAATGTATCAGGACTTATAACACTCCTGATGTATTCATAACTAAGAATGCCGTGATTTTTCTTCAGTGGATGAATGATTGCGATATCGGCATTTGTAATCGCATCTACTATAACCTCCGGGGGTTTCATCTTTCCCATCCGCTGGGAATTCCTGAAGTGTCTTATTCTAAAGCGACCTCCTGTCAGGCCTCTTTTTAGATACTCGACGATTGCGCGTCCCTGACAGTTAGCAAATACAACTATATCAGTTCCCCTGATTATTCTTTTTATGCGTTTTTTAATATTCATGTATTGTCCTGTCCACACCAAATCTCTTCTCCCTTAGTTCGAGAGCACGTTTGTATATCTCCATGTCCTTTGCGTTCAGAACCTCAATTTCCTGCCTAATCTCATCTGGTACAGGCTTTTTCTGCTCTTCGCTTGTATTATGGAAGTACTCTTCATATCCTTCCCATCCCAGAAGTTCAGCAAGGTGCCTCAGGTCTTCAGAAAAGTATTCCTGTATCCCGACAAACAACAGGTCATCAAGATTCAGACCCTCGAGGAACTTTGAAATCCTGTTCCTGTTTATCTCTGCCCGTGCGTATTCAATCAGTGATCTCTCCATCTTGCTGAGTATGTTAACGCTTCTCTCTTCCTCCCTGATAATATCCCTCAATATCTTCTGGAGATAAAAATAATTTGAGATGACCCTCTCAACGGGATTCCTGACCCACGTGATTATGGGAATATCTCTTCTTAGTTTATATTTCTCTGCCACATCCTGAAACCGGAAATGTCCGTGTATAACCTTTGTACCTTCGGGCAGTTCAGGTGGGGGCTCGGGACAACTGCTGTATGGGGTCTTTTCACTTGGAAGGGTAATGTCCACCCTTATTACCCTGTCCTCTCCATACACCTTCTTCAATATATTCCGGAATGAAGTGCCAGCAGTCTTGGGAATGTGTATGGACACGAGTTCGAGACTCTCCCGTCTGAACAGGCGCTTTATATTACGGAGGCTGAAAGGCATCAGAGAACTCCACCAGTTGAAACAATAGAGTTGTCAAGCAAATATTGATAGACATGTCTGAGTTCACGTTCTTCAGGCAGGGGGTATTCATCCCTGTTATGTACAAAGGTTGTATCGTAGAATTCTTTAACCCGCTCCAAGTCGAAGGGAAGGTTCAGCATTGCACACAATCCCCTGTATTGTTCAAGGTATTCATCGTCATCAGGACCGAAATGTATCAACGGGAAACTCTCCTTTTCATGAAGGCTTACCAGTTTACGGTTGTATTTTAGCCATAACATCCTTCCCTCCTCAAGAGTCATACCGTTTCGCCTGTAAAGAGACATGGCAACGGCCTCAGGATGCCTGAATGCACCTATTAGTTGATATTCTCTTAAGTGAACCAGCCAGGCATCCAAAGTAAAGAGGAACCGTGGATCTTTCAGCACCCATTGTCTCGCTGATTCGTACTCCCGCAAGATCAGCCTGATCTTCGTCAAATCATCTGTACTGAGCCTCAATGTCTCCGGCGGATTATCCCATGATCCACCTGATTTTTTCATTAGTTCGTCATTCATTGTAAAAACCCGTCTGTTCTCACGCGTGCCCTTCGGGTTGTTTTTTGCCTGCCGGATTACATCACCGGTCCAGAGTCCACTTGTCTCAAGGAGCCCGGCAAGACAGGATGTACCACTTCGGTGCATGCCGACAACAATCACACCCCGGTTTTTCAACGGCCGGAGAGAAGGAAACATCAACATCTTCAGATTCCAGTAGATTCCCATAAGAGCCTCCCCTACACCACAAAGCCCAGCTCTTCTACCATCTCTTTGTCCCTGTCGGTGAAAATCCCTGCCCTTTCTCTGTACCTGCCAGAGGAGGAAGGCAGTTCCGGAATCTCTGCCAGAGCCCTGATAGTCTCTTCCGGGCAGGAGAATCCTAAAAACCTGCTCAGGCGAAGGAGTTCTGTCTCCGGATTCATGCAGAACTGCTCAAAGTACAACAGGTAAAACCTCTCGTTCATTGTCCTCTCACCCCATGAAATGATCTTCTTATTGGCTTCATACCAGAATCGGAGCATCTTTTGTGGGAGGTCATCTTTCGATGGCGGAGTAATGCCAAAGAGATGCCCCCACAGGAATACCCCCTCCTTCTGCTTACTGAATGCCATATCAAGACCGTGCCTTATAATATGTATGTATCTGAAGTCAGGGAATAGTTCATTGATATATTCCAGATAGATATGGGAGTGCGGTTCCTTCCAGCCCCAGCCGGCAAACCTGCTTAAATCTCTCAAAGACCTGTCAGCAAGTATGTGATAGAACCTCTTCCATGCCCACCTGACACCTTTCATCCACCACTCATAGTTACTCATAAGCCCTTTATTGATACGATATCTGCCAGCATTTTGCAACCATTCACTCATGGCCCCGAGGAAATATAAATAATCATTAATCCTGTACTGGTCCGGACATAATTGAGTTTTAACAAAGGTATTCAGTCCCTTCAATATCACATCCCTCTTCTTATGGTTTCTTGTGAACCATTGAGGTCTTTTCATCAGAAAGGAAAAAGAGAGGTTGTCAAGGGCGTTATTCAGATCATTACCAATATAAAAACCCATTTCCGAGACAATCTGTGCCACCACTCTTGTCCCGCTTCCACCTACCCCGCCTATAACCAAAGGCGTACTATTCATATACCTTTAACCAGTCTGGAATACTCAGCATAATGCTCCTTGAACAGGTTTTCAAGTTGAGCCCTCATCTGGCTTACCTTTCCGACCACAAAGGGGTCATCAATGTCGAGGAGTTCTCCCCTGAATCTCTTTCCATCGTGAAGGCAGTAAAGAAGTTCTTTGAGATATTCATTTATCTTTATCCTTCTGACATGGAATACCGGCCTTTTACTTTCATCCAGAGCAGGGAGTGCATTATCCTCCTTGCCAAATAAACCTGACAGCATACTTTTCAGTCTGTTTCTGAATGTATATTTTTCTTCACTGAAGACTGCAGGAACCCTGCCCTCCCGGATTTTCATTGAAACCCCTGAAAAACCGCTGAAATGGCAGAGTCTGTCTGAATGAAGATATGTGAGCCTACCGCCCTCCCTCTGAAGGAGAATATTAAGTAGTTTACCCGTATCGTACCGTTCCTTCATAAGGGCAATACCTTCAAGATACTCACGGTACTCCGGATGTACCGTCTCCCTTACATACCTGTCGAAGCTGACCGGATGCCTTCTGAAGAAATCTTTGAGAACTGTATTCCGGTAAATGGCGAAATAGGTGACTCCCAGGAAGTGGCCGTTTTCGTGACGGTAGTGTACTCCCTTTACCCTCGGAAAATCGTGATGGAGTATCCGGTCATCATCACTGCACCACTCAGGCAGGCAGGAAAAGACCCCGTCATATCCTGAAAGAAGGGGACGGAAGTCATCCATGAAGGGACCGGTTGCAAAAATATCGGAGTCCATGAAACAGAAGTACTCCCCTTCCTCCATCTTCTGAAGATGGGTAAGAACCGTTCCGTGTGGGAGCATATCATCCGAGGGGTAACGATAGAATTCAAGCCGGTCGCTGGTGTTTGTAAATCTCTTGAGCATCTCTGCTTCCTCATCCGTACAACCGTTTGCCACAAGCCGGAAAGAACAGTCAGACCACCGGAGCAGACTCATGACAAATATCAGCAGGTACCGGACTGTCTCAGGAGTATAGATGATGTTGAACCTTAGATTCATGCACCCTGATTCGCCTCCCATCTTGCCATGAGGCTGACGGGAGATCTGGACCTGAATTTGCCGGTCACATTCAGGTTCCTGATATTATGATAGACCTTGAGTGTGTCCTTGCTCTCTGCCTCCTCTATGTTTATTGAGATGGAGTACCTGCCAGGAGTAAGGGGAAATTCCTTAAAGTGTACCCTTATATCCTTTGGGGAGGAATCACCCTTTATCTCGCAGCCACAGAGCAGAGAATCAGTAGCTGCCACATTAACGAAATCACGATCATGGATGGTTATGTTGAGCCGGAGGGGTTTGTTGTCACCAGCGGGATATAGCTTAAAACAGAGGGTGAAATTACTCCCGTGCTCTACTGTGAAGGTACCGTTTCCCTCTGTGGCACCATCCTCCTTCAGGAAGAAGACTCCATCGATGGATACCAGACCCCCGCCTGTCACACTCTGATCATCTGATACGGCATAGGAATAGTAATAGTCAATACCCTCTGCCACATCATCGCCATAATAAACAACCCTGCCATTGTCAAGGACCAGGAGGTCAGTACATACCCGGGCAATCTTGTGCATGAAGTGGGATACAAAGACAATAGCAGTATCTGAGGAGAGTTTATCTATCTCCTTATAGCACTTGGCCTTGAAGTTTCTGTCTCCCACTGCCAGTATCTCATCAAGAAAAAGTATATCCGGCTTCACTGCAATGGCAATGGAAAACCCCAGGCGTACTTTCATGCCTGATGAATAAGTGGATACCGGTGCATCTATGAACTCCTCAAGGCCCGAGAAGTCAATGATGCTATCCAGTTTCCTGTCAATCTCCTGCTTGTTCATACCCAGGATGGACCCGTTTATGTATATGTTTTCAAGTCCGGTCATATGGGGATGAAAACCCGCGCCAAGAGAGATCAGGGCAGAAGCCCTACCCCTGAGTCTCACCTCTCCTGTGTCAGGAGGAAAAATTCCGCTTGCAACCCTCAGGAGGGTGGTCTTTCCTGATCCATTTGTGCCTATTACACCAAGGACCTGTCCTTTCCGAAGGCTGAAACTCACATCCCTGAGCGCCCAGAACTCACCCTTTCTCAACGTAGTGGTATCCGGACTTATTCCGACAAGGTTTTTGGAAAGATCAACAAGACCGTAGAACATATTCAATTTCAGGTGCTTGCAGAATTTTTTGGAGATATTCTTCACCTCAACCGAGGGCGGGGCCTTTTTCAGGATATGAACATCCACCGGCTTTATTATCTGATCAGTAGTGCTCTCCATCATATCATCCTCTCAATGAGTCTCTTCTCGGAAACAAAGAACAGCCGCCACGAGATCAGAAACATGAGAAAAGAAATACCTCCAAATATGAAGAACATCTTCGTGTCATAAAGTCGGCCATAAATTATTATGTCACGGGCAGAACATATAAGATAGGTCAGCGGATTCCACTTGATAAGGGCCTTCACCCATTCAACCTCTATCTTATCTGAGTAGATCAGAGGGGTGGCATACATAAGAAGCCCCATACTCCGGCTGATTATCCTCTTGATATCAACCGCCACTATGGATATCATGGAGACTATAAGCCCGATTGAGGCCCCCAGGAAGAACATGGGGAGTATTACGAGTGGAAAGAAGACTATCTTCCAGGAGGGTGTGATCCCGAAGACCAGAAGGAAAAGCAGGTTCATGACCAGAACAATGGCAAAATTTGTAAGCCTCATGGTGGTCTGCTTGAAAAGAAGTGCCTCGTGTGAAAAGTTGATCTGCATTATCAGGCCCTTGCCGGCACTCAGGGTGTTTGAAGCAGCACCGTAAAAACCCATAAAGAGCCCCCACATGGATGTCCCTATAAGCACATAGGCCGGGTAGGGGATTCCCACATCACCTGGTTTGAGCAGGCCGGCTTGCTGGAAAAAGACCCAGGAAATGATCCCTGCAAGGGGAGAAATGAATATCCATGTCATGCCAAGGTAGGATTTCTTGAACCTGCCGAAGTAATCCCTTTTGAAGAGTTGCCAGATCAGAAACCTGGAACGGATTATATTCCTGGCAATGATGACCCAGCTTTTCCAGAGGCTTATACCATGCCTTTCGCCTGGAGTGAAAACCATCAGGTGTTCTTCCGGATTTTTTTTATTAGCCATTTGTATATGAATTCCAGTTAATAAATGTGATAGTTCCAACCAAATATTATAATCTATCTCCAACATGTTACTCTACCACCTGATTCAGGTGTGAGTAACCTTAAGCATCAGTCTGAACTTCATCCTTTCCTCTTCCCCCTCCTTATCTGGAAGTTTACCCAGTTTCCTGACAGGGCCGAGGTTCTCCACCTTCAACCCATATCTGCCTGCAAGGCTCTCATAAAATGCGACCGGCCTCTTGACGATAGGAAACCCCTTCCACTCACCATCAGGCGTAGGCTCTGTGTTTATATTGCCAAAGAATAATCCTTCCCTTTTGAGGAGTCTTGCAACTGTCCTGAAGCAGGAATCTGCTATCTCGTCTTTCATGTGTATCAACACGGCATAAGCC
Source organism: Nitrospirota bacterium (assembly GCA_015485235.1). GTDB lineage: Bacteria > Nitrospirota > Thermodesulfovibrionia > Thermodesulfovibrionales > JdFR-85 > WFTX01. The sequence goes on from WFTX01000018.1 coordinate 9,659, forward strand.
CATATGTAGTCAAATCTAACCAGGGGGTCAAACTGATCCAGGTTCTCGCATACAATCAACTCCGGCTCCTTGTACTGAAGACCGGCATCTGAAAGTTCCTTTCTTCCCTCATCAAGGACAAAATCCCTTACTTCAATACCATAGTAATGGCCTCTATCAAGGTAGTCTATCATAGGGATCCCCCCTCTCAGCGTTCCACATCCTATATCCAGAAGGTAGTGTTCAGGCTTCAATCCCTGTTTCTTCAGGAAATCAATCTGGAACCTCCTCTTGAGTTCCCAGCCTTCTGGCGCCCCCACGTGGGAATGCCTCGCCTGTGTGGCCTTCTTTGACCGGAACAGTCTCTTAATCAACCTCATAACCCAGTTCCCTGAGGAGATCTCCTGCTATTTCATTACAGATCCTGAGATCCTCTGCTTGCATCTCCCTTTTCCATCTGAAGATGTTGTGCCTGTCAGGTGGCCGGAGGGTCTTTTGGTGAATCCTGAGTCTTTGTTCTCTCGTGATTGGGGTTTTCAGTTTTCTGTGGTACATATCATTGAGCTCATCTAACCTTTCCGTAGCCCGGCGGTGGTAGTTCAGCATCTCATCAGAATAGGGGAGACCTAAATAATCAACCACCCTTATAAGTACAGCCTCAGGGTTCATCACAAGGTCTTCATATCGTAGCTCCATGTAATACTTGAGCCTTTTTGTCTCCGCCCTTGCGGTCAGGATTACATCCCTCCAGTCAATGGCGAGTTGCTCCACACTCTTTTTTTTTCCAAGCCAGCATTCTTTTCGTGAAATGACGGTGTCTCTTCCATCCCTTATTATGTGTATGAAGTGAGCCTCGGGGAAGACCTCTGAAATGCGGGACATGAGCACCACATAATCAGGAGTCTTGTCACCCCAACGGGGTTTTCCCATTTTATCTGCATATAATTCGTAGAAGGCTATTAGTCCATCACGCATGCTGAAATCTGAAAGGGGTTTAATGGCTTTTCTTAAGGCATCAACCTCCAGACCGAAATCAGGCCACCGCCTGTGACCTGTAATAAAATTTACAAACCTCTCAGGTGTTAACCTGCCGTTGTCTTCAAACTTGAAGAGCCCCCTTATAAAATGTGTCTCAGGAGGTATCGTTAGATAGGGGTGTGAGTCCAGCATCAACCTGATAAGAGTTGTCCCCGAACGGGGTACCCCCACTATGAACGGTATGGGAGGAAGTTTATCTATCATAGACTATTTACTGTTCGAAAACGATTTAGCAGCAGATATTATACCAGATCATCCCTGGCATTGTTCAGGGATTCTTCTATCCCAATATTATCAATATTGCCCCGGATTCTAAGGTCGAGCCCATGAGCGGTCTCCCTTACCTCGTACACATAGGGACTTCTTACCCCAAAGAATACCAACTCCCACACACTTCTCTCTTCCATCATAATCATAAATATTATATTTCTTCATCATCATATTTTGCTAATCTTTTATGTTTCAATGGGTCTGGAAGTGTTTGAGTGCAAAGCCTCCTTCTTCTTATACGACAATATGGTAAATTATATATAGTGCACCCTTAACATCTCCCTAATGGTTGAAGAGTTAAAAAGGGTCTTCAAAAGCTAAAGGGACTCAAGAAGTCGTGTAACTATGATAAAAAATGTATTATAATCATCATACATTATAGCATTGATGCCTTCTATTATGATTGAAAACAAACTGCTAAAACTGGATTACCTCATATTTAGTTCACATAAAACAGGCACACAAACACTAACGCGTACTTTAATCTCAAATGGTTTAAAGTGCAAGCATTGTCATAATTTGAAACAGATTGGACTTCAGGAAGGCCTGTTTCAATCTTATTTGGAAAGATACCAGAAACAAAACAATAAGAAATTGAAAGTCATCACAGTATTTCGCGATCCAATAGAAAGACATATTTCTTCTTTTTTTCATTTCTATGGTACCAGACCATTGAGACTTAAAGAACTGAAAAACGAATCCGAAACAATACTTATGATATACACAAATTGAGGAACTACAAAAAAGGTTTATTGTAGAACTACAAAAAGGGGCATTGGTTGGTATGCAAGAGGCATTACACAAGATTTGCAAAGAATTGCACACAAGCATTGACCATATATACTTTGATCTCAATAAAGGAGCAGGGTTTTATGAAACAGAATTCATAACTATTTGTTTTCAGATTTGACATACTCTTTAAAGATTTTAAAGCACAATTGACTGAGGCTACTGGCAGAAACATAAATCATCTAAAAATTGTCAACATAAGCAGTGAAAAGTGGTATAAGGATATCTACCAAGAGTTCAAAGAGACTCTTAGAATACCAGAGAAACTCATTTATAAAATTTACAACACCCGACGCGATATAATAAGTGTTTTATATGGTGATTTTAATTTGGTTTTAAATACTGCCATACAGAAATACGGTACCTACACAACATGGATTTAAAGATGATATTTAACTTTCCATGGAAACGACGCAAGTTCAGGGTGGTTGCCCTCCTTGCTGTAAGAAACGAGGAACTCTATCTTGAGAGGTCTCTTCAGCATCTATACGAACAGGGAATTGAAACCTGCATTATTGACAATGACTCCTCAGATAGAACCATTGAAATAGCAAAGTCCTTCCTCGGCAAAGGGGTTTTCCGTATAGAACACATCCCTTTTAATGGTTGTTTTGAACTTGAAAAACAACTTGAACTGAAAGAAGCACTTGCACAGGAGATAGATGCAGACTGGTTTATACATCACGACGCCGATGAGATACGGGAAGCCCCTCCACCTTTCAAAACCCTCAAAGAAGGTATAATGCATGTTGACCGGCAGGGTTACAATGCAATAAACTTTGATGAGTTTGTATTCGTCCCTACTGATGAAAGTGAGTCCTTTGAGGGTAAGGATTATGTTAAAGAGATAAGATACTACTACTACTTCCAGCGGGGAAATAAAAAAAGGCATATTAAAGCATGGAAGAAACAGACAGTTGAGATAAATCTTTCCAGGTGGGGCGGGCACCGGATCTATTTTGAAGGCATGAAGATATATCCTCAAAATTTCATTTTAAGGCATTATATTGTCCTTAGTAAGCCACATGCCATAAGAAAATATTGTGAAAGGGTTTTTTCCATAGAAGAGGTAAGGGAGAAAGGCTGGCACCTTAACAGGATCTCCTTAACGCCCGGGGACATCAAGATGCCTCCAAGGGACATTTTAAAGGAATACAGAGAAGATGGCGTATGGGACAGGTCAGACCCCTGGCCTGATCACTATTTCCTGAAGAGAAAGAATGATACCCTTCAGACATAAAAAACCCCCTGTCATTATAGGAGGCTTCTACCGCTCAGGCACCAGTTTGTTGAGAAGGCTCATTGATGCCCACCCTGAAATCCACTGTCCTCCTGAGGTGAAGTTTTTCAAGGATATGGATAATGATTATATAGAGGACCCACTCCGGCATGTGAGGTTTTTCACCACCGTCAGGAAGATGGGGCTTTCAAGGGATGAATTAATCAGTATTTTTGGACCTTCGTTTATCAGGGCACATGAGGTGGCCGCCAGGAAGTTGGGGAAAAAGAGGTGGGCAGACAAAAACCCGGAAAACCTTCTATACCTGAATGAATGGCATAGTTTGCTCAGGGGGAAAATGCAGTTCGTGTTCGTCATAAGGAATCCCCTGGATACCATTGCATCTCTGCTTGAAACCCCCTTTCCAAAGACAGTCCCCAAACCTTTTGAGGACAAAGTGGCCCTCCTCGTGAAGTTCATCAAGGCAGGCATGGACTTCCTGGACAACCATCCATCTGATTCGTTTGTTATAAAATACGAAGATATGGTATGCCATGCAGAGGGCATCCTGATTCGGATGTTTACCTTCCTTGGTGAGGAGTTCCATAAGGATGTGCTCACCGAGTTTGCAAGCAACAAGAGGCAGCGCGGTGTTGAGGACCCGAAGGTCAAGAAGAGCCGTTCCATTTACCAGAGCAGTATAGGAAGATGGAAGAATGACTTGACATCAAAACAAATAGAGTATATCAACAGACAAACAGGGGAGTTATTTAAAAGGTTTGGTTATGGCTTCAGGGAAAGTCATGAATAATAAACCGCACCTCTTAAGAGGAGAAAACTTCAGGTTTTTGATAGTTGGTGCAGGCAGAGGTGGTACCAGTCTTCTGGCAGGCCTACTGGATTACCATCCCCATATCGTGGTAGGGTTTGAACATGGTACCAGAAAATATCTACGGGGAAAGGAAATCCAGCATAATGCTCCGGATATCTTTCACCAGCGGGTAACGGCATTCTTAGAAGCCTGCATTAAGGAAGCTTCAAGATTTCCTGGTTTTATATGGGGGAATAAGATCACCACTGAACAGGTTTACAGTCTTGAAAAGACCGGTCAGTATATTAGCAATGATGTATTTGACCGGTTTTTCAACCATTACCTTAAAAATAAGAAAATTATCTTCATTCTCCGGGATGGGAGAAACTGTATCCACTCAAAGGTGCAAAGAACTGGTAACTCTTTCACGAAAGCTGCTCATCTCTGGCATTACTCGGTTGAGTGTTACAGGTTTCTCAAATCCCACAACAACAATAATTTTTGCATACGTTTTGAAGACCTGATCAATGTCCCTGAAAAAGTACTGAGAGATATCTGTACCTTTCTTGGTGTCCCTTTTACGGAAGAAATGCTTAAAGGAACTAAAAACCCCAAAATGCGTACTGAATACCTCCATGAAACCTTTGACAGATCAAAAACAAAACATATTGATCTACCAGAGGAGATCCTGGAAATAATACAAGAGGACCTTAAATACTGTGATTATCTTTAACCTCTACCTTTCCAAAAGCATACCTAATTAATCGTAAAGGGACCGTCAGACTTATCCGCACCCCTTCGCCTCTTGTTTGCATCCCAGAGGTTCACCTTGATTTTGTAATCCCCTGGGTTGAGTGTCGTAGGTATCGTCCAGTTGTATGTGCCGGGGTTTCCTCCCTTTATCACATCTATCAGGTTCCAGCCCGTCACACCCACCTCATGGTACTTTAT
>WFTX01000019.1 GCA_015485235.1 Nitrospirota bacterium
TCTCCCTTCAAAGGGCATGGCTGTATGCAGGGGGAGCTTTATCAATCCCATATCCGATATATGCTGGCAATGTATGTTCCCTTTATCCATAGGGGGAGTAAAACTTCTCCAAAACGAGATAAAACCAGACCTTGATATGGGAACTGAATCAGCAATCTGTGTATGCAAGAACGGGACAAGTTTCGTACTTGGTCTGAGTGTGGGATTTTTTGAGCCTGCACGGATAATTGAAACGGTAAAAGACCCGTATTGTTTCACCATTCTCGGGACATCCATGGACAATCCGGAAGCAGGCTTTCTCGGTGGTACTCATGTAGAGAGAAGCACTAACCAGATGGATCAGGAGAGTCTCTTTCAACAGGCCCACTGGTATATATTCCCTGTATTTGCCCTGATTGATATGTTCTACGATCTGCCATGCCTTGAAGAACAGAGCTTTGATATTGCCTATCTTACAGAGATAGACCCCCTCTGGAATGACGATTTATTGAGTTTTATCATCAATCCGGAGGCCCTTTTATTCGGCAATCCGGTTGCTCAGCTAAGTTGTGTGGCAGATGCCATATCAACGAACATGGGAGATCCTATCAATAGTCTGTTCTGGTGCATGGGTTCATGGGGAAGCGCCTATCCGCTATCAGGGCACATGAACACCGACAATTATGTCCAGGGCAATGCTGCACTTGCAGCAAGGATGATTTATAAACTCGGTCGAGAATCACTTTTATGGGATACCGGATCGGATGTATGTGGAGCCGTTATGACCCCTATATGGCGTAAGGATCACTACAGAATGCACATTATGAAGCCTGTGAGGGATGGAACTTGCCACCCCATAGGGAAATCATCATTAATTTGGGGATCGTCAAAGAATCCCCCTTTTGAAGCAGGTGGGAACGCCTCAGACAATTTCGCCTGGATGCTTTTCCGGAAGAGAACCTGTTGTGTGGGATATTCATATCCATGAGAAAGTATCTTGCCATAGCAATACTGATTGCCATATCGTCTCCTCTGTTTGCAGAGGAGGTCGATACGACTAAACGTGAGGTATATATCACTCTGCCTACCGTCTGTCACCAGATAGAAAAGACAGAGGATAACAGGGTGTATCTCAAATCTCCAGAAGCCCCCTGCATACAGGTAACAAGCAAGAAGAAAATCGTGCTTGATGAGAATTACGATACTGTAGAGATATACATAGATGGGGAATATTCTCACGATGAGAAGGTCATGGAAGGCTTTGACATGAATAATGTGAGGGATTATCTCAAGAGGACGGATGAATACAAGAAGGAGATAGAAAACTCTGACTTTTACAGAAACGAGGGATGGAAACACAACGAGGAAGCGGAAAAAGAGAGTAAAAAGACTTATGAGATATACCAGTCAGATGAGTTCCAGAGAAAGATAAAAGAGGAGAAAGAGAAATTAATATCTGGTATGTTTGCGGAGTATTCAAAGAGGGCAAGGGAGTATTACGAAGATAGACACTCCGAGAGATCCTGGGGAACCGCGCCAGGGGACAAAATTTACATCATGATCTCTCGGAGTGTGCCACTCCAGACCTTGAGAAACTATGTTAAATCAATCGTGGCAAACGGTTACAACGCTACACTTGTGATGCGGGGCTTTGTGGGTGGAGTTGGAAGGATAATGCCCACTGTAAAGTTCATAATGGATGTGATCAAGAAGGACCCCTCCTGTGAGTGGAGCATAACGCATCCCTGTGATACATACGAAACGGGGATAACAATAGATCCCACACTGTTCAGGGTCTATGGTATACAGGAAGTGCCTTCGATAGTTATAGCAAAGGGCATCCCGGAGGGAAATGCCACACCGAAAGAGGCATATGTTTTGACGGGTGATGTATCCATAGATTATGCAATCGAGAAGGTGGAAGGAAAAGAGTAGTCTCCCATACCTCCTCATACACTTCCCCAGATGAGGCGGTGGATAAAATCTCCACCGCCTTGCCCCAAAAAGAATACATTGACAATGGAATTTCCAGTAGAACACTGACAGAGTTGCATTGTGACTACGGTCTTCTGTAGATTTCCCTCCTGTGACCAACCCTCAAGATTATTATGTCATTTCCCTCTATGTCAAAGATAACTCTATAATCGCCAATTCTAAACCTATATGTTCCGATCTTATAATCTATCAATTTTTCGGAATATCTAAAGGGGTTGTTGCGGAGTTTAAGAATAGATTTCCCGATAATACTTTTTACTGAAGGATCAAGTTTTTTTATGTCTTTTTCAGCCTTTCTTGTATAGACAAGTCTATAGTCCATCAACCAAATATCTCTTCGTGTGTTTTCGTCTTTCCAGCCCGGTATTCTTCTCTAGCTTCCTTTATACTCCTGAGATATTCAGGAGAAGTGATTGCAAGAAGGTCCTCGATAAAAGCATCTCTGTCAGACTTTTTCATTTTTTTTACTGCTTCAATGATCTCTTCTGCTGAAATAGGCACTTTTAACTGAAGCATTCTATCACCTCCTTGATAGGATAATAAAAACTCAGCGATAAAACCCACGGCTTCAGCCGTGGGAGTGTTAACTATATTTTAACATATTTACGATACTGTTTCTTAATCTTGACTTCTCCACACGACTCAAGTCGTGGGCTTCCTGGTTTGGAATTCTGTGAACTTGCGCTCCTCACGGAAGGGGGGATTCCCGGCGAAAAAGTTAGAACGGAAGTAAAGAGGTAATACATCTATATCATGACGATTAAGGGTATCAGGTTCAAACTACATTTTTCGTGGTATATCATCTTTGTTCTCCTGAGTTGGGGGCTGTCAAAGAGTTATTTTGGCACTCTCCTTCCGGAACAGAGCCAGTTCTATCATGCCCTGATGGGGGTTATTGCAACCCTTGCTTTGTTCGGTAGTGTATTGATCCACGAACTTGCACATTCATTCGTTGCCCGTGCGTATGGTCTGAAGACAAAAAGCATAACCCTTTACTTCTTTGGTGGTATCGCCACGCTTGAAAGAGAGCCGCACACCGCAACGAGTGACCTTTTCGTATCCGTTGCAGGGCCTGTGGCCTCTTTGGTTCTTGCCCTTATTTTCTTCGTCTTTTCAGTCTCACCGCTTGACAGGTATCTCAGAGAGATGAATTTACTGATAGGGGTGTTCAACCTTATCCCTGTGATGCCGTTGGATGGGGGAAGGATACTGAGAGGGCTGGTCTGGAAGATACGAAAGAGGGGCTTTCTCGATGCAATGAGCGTGAGTCTCAAGGTGGGAAGATACCTGATATACATTATCCTTGCGATACTTCTTTACAGGTTCGTGAAGACAAAGGAGGGGCTTCTGATGATGATCATCCTGGGGGTGGTTCATCTCATATCTGATAACTTTTACAAAGAAGTATCAGCCGTTAGAAAGCATGAAGACATATCTGTAAAGGATATCCATATAAGGAGAGAAAATATCGTTTGTATCCCTCTGGAGCAGGGGGTAAAGGTGTATGACTTTTTCCGCAAGTATTTTTTCAAATACGGCTTTCACGGTTTTCCGGTTGTGAATCGTTACGGAGAGATACAGGGGTTGATAACTTACTGGTTCATAATGCACAGGTTGAGAGAGAAAGAAATAACCGAGGAGACATCACTTGATGAGATATACGAGCCCTTTTCTGAAAGCATGACCATAAGTGAAGGGGTATCTCTCAAGGAGGCCCTCGAAAAGATGTATATGGAAAACAGAGAAAGGCTGTTTTCAGTAAACGATAAGCGTGAGATAACAGGTCTTATAACAAAATCCGTGATCACAAGGATGAAAGAGGTAAAGATAAGAAGGGAGGCAAGATGAGCATTAAAAACCTTCTACTTGTGGCAATCATATCGCTTGCCATGTCTGTTCTGACCGTTTATTTTTACGACAGGTGTAGCAGAGTGGAGGTAGTATCGGTGGATCTGAGCAAAACCCTTCTCGAACTGAAAAAAGAATTTTTAAATGGAGAGATAACGAAGGAGGAACTTGAAAGCAAACTGAAGTCAATACAGAGCAAGATTGACTCACTTCCAAAGAGATACATCGTGCTTGAGGACAATGTGGTTCTGAAAAATTCCAGAAAATTAAATCTAAAGGAGGTTGACCATGCAGGAAAAGGCGATAAATAACGCAGAAGAAAAGAGAGAGCCAGGCTTCTGGGAACTTCTCAAACTCTCGCCTATGTTCATGACCGGAAAACAAAGGACAAGGGTGATTATCTTCATACTGGCATTATCCGTTCTTGGATGGATCATCCCAACGAAGTTCACGGTATCACTTACACCGTCACTCAGGTATCATGTGTTTTATCTATACAGAAACCCGCAGATGACAGATCTACACAAGGGTGATTATGTGCTTTTTGAGAAATGCTCGAAGTATCTCAAAAACGGAGAGCCTCTCAAACTGATAAAGCAGATAGGATGTGATGCCGGAGATTATCTCATAGAGGTTGACAGAGACTATTACTGCCTTGCATCTCTGAAGGGTTATGAGATTGAGAAGGTGAAGGAGAGTCTCAAAAATGCAAAGCCTCTGAAGGGGCTTGAGCCCGAGCATCTCGGTAAGGCAAAGATAAAGTCCCTGAAAGGGGAGCCTCTTGATAATTTCAAGTTTACGGGACAGATACCAGGCGGGAAGTGTTATGTTGCTGGCAGCCATCCTGACAGTTTCGATTCAAGGTATTTCGGGTTCATAGACAAGCAAACCGTCATAGCAAAGGCATATCCGATATTTTGAGGAGGTAGGCATGAGAACAAAGCTCAGAAACGGTGAAGAAGTGGTCTATCTGGCAAAAAAGCACTGGATAACTCTCGTCATGTATTCCTTCCCTCTCGTGCTTGCAATAGGGCTTATCGTCTATACAAAAACCGTTCACAGTTTTGAGGATCTGGCCTTCATACTTTTTGCTGTCTCACTTGTTTTCTTCATATATAAAGTGTTCGAGCGGAAGTTCGACATATGGGTGGTTACAAACTACAGGATCATTGACGAGTCGGGAGTGTTTTCCCACAATTTCAAGGAGTCACCACTTGAGAAGATAAACAATGTCAATGTGAGACAGACTCTCGTTGGAAGGATGCTCGGATTTGGCAATGTGGAGGTTCAGACGGCTGCAGAAGGTGGGGATACAATCATCTACGATGCCGAAGATCCCAAGAAACTTCAGGAGGCGATACTCAATGTTTTGCAGGAATACGAACAGCATAGCCATAACTACACCAACCCGGTGGACTCGAAAGAGTGTCCCATGTGTGCCGAGATGATTAAGAAAAAGGCAAAGATATGCCGTTTTTGTGGATACAGGTTTGAGGAGGAAAACCAGGAGGGATACAACGGTGAGTAACTATACCATAGAGGATCTTTCTGTCATGAGCGAGGCAAGAAACTATACCGCCTGGATCCTGGAGAAGGTGAGACCATATCTTGGTAACTGCATACTTGAAGTGGGTGCAGGGATAGGGACCTTTACGGGGTATCTAAAGGAAAGGGCATCAAAGATATATGCGATAGACATAGAACCCATCGGCTGCACTATTCTCAAACACACCCATCCAGATGTAGATGTGAGGATGGCAGATGCAGGCAGTCTAAAGGATATGAGACAGTTCATGGGGTTCGGCATAGACACCATAGTCTGCCTCAATGTTCTTGAACACATCATTGACGATATAGGCACGCTGGAGATATTTAGCAAGATACTCACCCCTTTCGGCAGAGTCATCATTCTTGTGCCTGCACTACCAAAACTCTACGGACCAATAGATAAGATGCTGATGCACAAGCGGAGATATACCCTTGATGAACTCATAGAAAAGATGAGATATGCAGGCTTTGAGATAGAGGAGTCCCATTACATGAACTCTCCTGCGGTCTTTGGATGGTATCTCAACAAACTGTTCAAAAAAACGAAACAGTCACTCACTCAGGTAAAGATATACGATTTTCTCGTTCCTCTGGTAAGAGAGATCGAGGACATCATAAAACCGAAGATAGGTCTTTCTGTGTTTGCTGTCGGGACAAAGAGATAATACATAGATATGCAATACACCGAAACAAGAGAGGATATAACCAAGGTAGGGAAAGACAGGATATCCGTGCCCGTTGATGTCATAGTACCTTTCTACAATGAACCGAACGCACACATTGTCATAAGACGGCTTCTTGAACTTCCCTTTGTAGAGAAGATTTTTGTCGTTAATGACTGCTCAACGGATGGGAGTGAAAAGAAGGTTGAAACACTTGCAGGTGAAAGCGAGCGGATCGTTTACATCAAGAACGAGGTCAATATAGGGAAGGCAGAGGCTGTCAAGAGGGCAATCCCGTTGGTTGACTCACCCTATACCGTACTTCAGGATGCTGATCTCGAGTATCCTGTTGATAATATTCCAAAACTCTGGGAGATGCTCCCAGAGCATGACATGGTAGTGGCAAAGAGGTTCGTGCCCATTGACCAGGTCACTTTTTCGGGGGTGGTAGCAAACAGGCTTATCACCACATTGATGGGTTATCCTGACGTGTTTTCGGGACAGAGGATCGTCAAAACTGAGTTCATACAGGCGATAGACATAGGGAGCCACTTCACTATGGAGACGATCATACTCCTTGAGGCGATCAGGGCTGGATTAAATATCCTGTGGGTAAACAGTCTCTATTATCCGAGGGGATACAGGGAGGGGAAAAAGGTCAAGCCCTGGCACATGATAAACATACTGCTTACGCTTTTCAAATACAAACTCTTTTCAGGGAGATCCCAGGATGTCAGCGTTGGCGTTTGTGGAAAGTCCTCCGAGAAAACCCACTGCTTTAGCTGTGGGATGAATCGGGTCTGTAGAAGTAATACAAAATAAGAAATGAGAAGAACCTATCAATACAGGGCAAAGATAAGCAAACAGACGGAGAAGAACTGTCTGGAGTGGCTTGAACTGTGCCGAACGCTTTACAACCTTGCCCTCGAACAGAGGATCAGCATATACAGGCAATACGGCAAAACCATCTCTGCCAACGAGCAGAAGAAACAACTTCCTGAACTCAAGATGGCTTTTCCTGAGTTCAAAACTGTGGGATCGCAGGTGCTTCAGGATGTGATAGAGAGGGTGGACAGAGCATTTCAAGGGTTCTATGTAAGACTCAATCAAAGAAACGGCAAGGCAGGCTTCCCCAGGTTCAAATCCAGAAACAGATACGATTCCTTTACCCTCAAGCAGGCTGGATGGAGACTTGAAGGCAGGTATCTCTACGTCAGAAACCTTGGCAGATTCAAACTCTTTCTCTCCAGACCGGTAGAGGGAGACATCAAAACGGTTACCATCCGTAGGACTTCCACCGGGAAATGGTTTGCGTCTTTCTCTTGTGACAATGTTCCTGCAAGGGAGTATCCGGCTACCACCAGGGAAGTAGGCATTGATGTAGGTATCAAATCCTTCTGTGTGGACTCTGATGGTAGTCAGATCAATAACCCGGAATACCTCAAACAGTCTCTTAAGCTTCTCAGGAGAAGACAAAGGTCTTTGTCCAGGAAGAAAAAAGGCTCTAACAGGAGAAACAAAGCCCGTCTTCTCGTTACCAGTGCACACGAGAAGATTGCTAACCAGAGAAAGGACTTTCTTCATAAACTCGCTAACTACTACATTCAGAGGTATCAAACTATCTACATAGAGGACCTGAATATTAAGGGGATGGTCAGGAACAGACATCTTGCAAGAAGCATATCTGACAGTTCGTGGGGTATGTTCTTTAATATGCTGTCCAGCAAAGCGGAGGAGGCTGGTAGAACAGTGGTTAAAGTCCCACCCCATAACACCAGCCAGATATGCTCTGGATGCGGTGAGAAAGTTCCCAAATCTTTGTCTGTTCGTGTCCATCGTTGTCCCTTCTGTAATCTTGTTCTTGACAGAGACATCAATGCGTCTCTGAATATACTGAGGCTCGGGCAGAGCCTTCAGGCGTCAACGGATGGGATACCAGCCGTTGCCTGAGAATCCCACCGGCTTTAGCCATGGGAGTGTCAAGGAAAGAATTAGAGGGCTGAGTTCTCTTTTTGATGTCTCTCAAACAGAGACAAAACTCAAAGAGGCCATATCGGACTCAGACAAGCTCGACCGTATAATATTTGCATACACCATATTCTGCTGTGTCTATCTGTTTCTTTTCCCGTCATACCCTACCGATGACATTCTGCGTCATTCTGTGTCTTACAGGCTGGGTTATGATCTGAGAAACCTTTATTACGAGTCTTACTGGCCTTCATTCAACCCGTATATGCTTTTCGATATGATAGCGGGGCTTTTCAATGAGTGGTTCGGCATTTACGGGATCTCCGTGATACAGTGCATCATACTTGCCCTTACCGTTCTTGCTCTGAGGAAACTCGGCAGGGATATTTTCACACCTGCAACCTTTTTGCTTTACCTTGCAATCTGTCTATACATTTCAGACTATCTCTCTGCAAGGCCGAAGGCCGTGGTAAACGCACTATTTCTGCTTTCTCTTGCCTATCCTCTCATCTCTCCTTTGCTGATGCTTATAGCAGTCCCCATATATAGTGCCTTCTGGCTATACATCCCCCCTTTGTTAGTGTATCACTTCAGCAGGGAGAGAAAGACAACAGTTCTTCTGCTCTGTGCAGTTCTGTGTTTCGGTCTAATATTCTGGCTGATAAACGGCGGTGGGGACTATATTGTGTTCATTTCTAAGCTGATAAATGTCCGGAAACTCCGGTCTGCAGGACTTGATGTAACGGAAAACATATCAATTATAAGAGGCATGGCGGTATATCTGTTTCTCTTTTACCCTTACTTCTTCCACGCTATGAAGGAAAAGAGGGCTTTTCTCTCGGGGTTATACTTTATGGCGGTCAATCAGGTCAGGTTTCTCCCTTCACTCACACCTATAGCATTGAGGTTTTTCCGTTATGAGAGTGCAATAAGGCTTCCCTATATGTTTGTGATCCTTTTTCTTTTCATGATACCAAACTTCAAGAGTGTTCCTTTTCCTGAGACTGCCCAGGCGGTGGTCAAATCGGTCGAGAAGGCTTTTGAGGGTGTAGATATGCGGGGCAGGATACTCGCAGTTCCGCACGTAAACTTTGCACTTACCTATCTTTATGCTGGCAAGAGGGATCTACAGATTGCACCACCGCCGGAGGTGGGATTTCTGAACAAGGAACTTCAGAGAAGCATAAAGACTCCTGACTGTGAGGTTCTCCATAAATACAATATCAGGTATTATGTGGCATCCCAATTGAGCAGGCTTGATGATGAAAAACTGAAATGTCTTGAACTTATAAGAGTAAGTAGCAAATTCAGTTTGTACAGAGTGAAGGAGACGAAAAGATGGCAAGAACCCTCTGTCTTGTGATTGTCTGTGTATTAATGATAGCAGGCAGGGTGTATTCTGCCAATATGACGACTGACGATGATCCGAAGCGTGGCTGGTGGTGGTATGAAACTCCACCCCCGCCGGAGGAGAAAGAGGAAGAAAAGGTTACCTATCCAAGTCTATCGGATTACACAAAAGAGGAACTCTGGAACATGGACCCTGAGAAGTTCCGGAAACTCATCAAAGTCTTTCTCGATAAGGCTGTCCAGAATCCTACGGTTGAGAATGTAAAAGAGTATCTGACACTTCAGGACATAGCAAGAAGGAAGGCACTTGCCTTTACAAATGTGGCCTCTCTGGTGGTACAGACAACACCTGAACTGAACACACTCAAGGATGCCCCGATAACTCATGTCGGCAAGGTGCAGATGACCAGGATGCAGAACGAGGATGTGGAGAGAACCATAAGGACTGCGGTGGATGACTATGCCCTGCTATATTTCTATTCTCCCACCTGTCCGTATTGTCAGGCACAGGAAAAGATAAACAAGATGTTCGTAAGCAAATACGGCTGGCAGATAAAGGGAATAGATGTAACGGAAAACAAGCTGCTTGCCGAACAGTTCGGGGTAACCACGACACCGACATTGCTTCTCATATACCGTAACAGCGATGATTACCTTCCTGTAGCCCTGGGAGTCCTATCACTTTACGACATAGAGAGAAATGTCATGCGGGGGATCAGGCTTTTGAGGGGTGAGACAACTCCGGAGGAATACAATCTGTATGAGTATCAGAGGGGGAGTGCTTATGACCCTGAATCAATACTCACAGATGCGCTAAAAACATTCACTCACCACAAAAAACCTTAGATGTCAAACGGGAAGTCTCTCACTTAAGTGCGATGATAAGATCGAAGTTTAGCAATAAGTTAGAATAATAGGCATATTAAAATTATTTAATTGACTAAAGTCATAAAATGTGGTAAGGTGTTTTTGAAACAACATATCCACCGAAAGGGTAAAGCCCGTGAAAGCGGGCGGCACAAAGCCACCTGTCCTGCCTGGTCGCATCGACATGAGGGATAGAGGGGCTGTCGAAGTGGTAATATTTATGAAAGGAATGCCTACCTTTTCGGAGGTAGGCATTTTTTATAATTTCAAGCCGGGGAGGGGCAATGGATTTCAGAGAAACCCTGAGAGCAAAGATCATATCCATAGCAGTACTTTTCTTTTTCATCTGGACATTTGGGGGGTTGTATGAGATAGCCTATGCAGCTAAATCAAGCAGGCAGCATACAGCAGACAGGAAACAGGGAAAATCGAAAGGGCCTGAAGAGAAGTTTGAGGAGGCGATAGAGGTATAGAGAGGGCTCTTGAGGAGATAGAGTATTCAAAAGACAGGAGGGAACGGGAGGTAAAGAAGAAGAGACTGAGGGCAAGGAAGGCGGAGATAGAGAGGCTTGATAAGGAACTGAGGAAGAAGTTCAGGGAGACGGAAGAGAAGATAAAGGACCTTCCTGATACAATAAAGCAGAGGCACCGGGAGTTTGTAAGGAAGTATGAAGAGAACCTGAGGGTGCTCAGGGAAGAACTTGAAGGGATAGAGAAGGCAAAGCCCGGGGCAGAGGAGAAGTCTGCCGTTAAAAAGGCTAGAGAGCATCTAAGAAAGGCAAAGAAAAAGAAGAAGCAGAGGCACCTTGATCCTGATAAACTGCCCCACAGGACAGCGAAGCCTGTAAAGAGGAAGCCGAGGCTTAAGAAGGAGGAATTCCATGAAGACCGTAATGCGTTATCCGTAATGGGTGATGAGATAAAAGGAAAGACAGATTACGC
>WFTX01000020.1 GCA_015485235.1 Nitrospirota bacterium
TATATACACAACCCATATGAGGAGTGAGGGAGACGCACTCCTTGAGGCAGTGGGGGAGGCAGGAGAGATTGGTCTCAGGGCAAAAGTGCCTGTCCATATCTCTCACCTCAAATGCTGGGGCCGTAAGAACTGGGGTAAGATCGAGGCTCTGATTGAAAAGATCGTAGGATTCAGAAATCAGGGGCTCCTGATGACAGCAGACAGATACCCCTATACGGCATCTTCAACAGACCTTGATGCAATTCTCCCTGCCTGGGCACACGAAGGAGGGCGGAGGGGACTTCTTGAAAAACTTCAGGAGCCTGAGACGAGGAAGAAGATGGAATCGGCTCTCAGGGAGAGGGACAATGAAGAGTGGTCACTTATTACCGTCTCTTCAGTCTCAAGCAAGGAGAGGCGGTGGATGGAAGGGGAGAGTCTCTCCCAGCTCTCGGAGACCCTCGGCAAGAGGCCTGAGTCTGTAGTGCTTGATCTCCTTTTGAAGGAACGGCTCATGGTTCAGGCGATCTTTTTTGTCATGAGCGAGGAGAACCTGCGGAGGATATACTCCCTGCCCTTTGTAATGGTTGGAACGGACAGCGCTTCAAGACCCATGGTTCCGGAGGAAGATTCCGGACTTCCCCATCCGAGGGGGTTCGGGACCTTTCCCAGGTTTATCGGGAGATACGCTCGTGACGAGGGGCTCCTGGGCCTTCAGGAGGCGGTGAGGCGGTGTACCGGTCTTGTTGCTGATACCTTCCGGCTGAAAGGGAGGGGCTATATCAGGGAGGGCTGCTTTGCCGACCTGGTTATCTTTGACCCGTCCTCAATCATTGACCGTGCAGAGTTCCTCAACCCCTTCCAGGCGCCCTCCGGGATAGAGATGGTGATCGTAAACGGAGAGGTAGTGGCAGAAGAAGGGGAGCACACAGGCAGGCTCCCCGGAAGATTCATATCCTGAAGTCCCCCTTATGAATATCATAGGAAGGGCTTTCCTCCCTGCATGCCTCTCTGTGTTTGCCCATGTACAGACAGATCTCCTCAATCTCGTCCACCAGGGTGAAGAGGGTGAGGTCATCTGCTGAGATGGTTCCGTGGGCAAGGGGTTCCTGTTTCAGCCACTCAATCATGCCCTGCCAGTATTCCTTCCCGAAGAGGATTATCGGAAACTTCCCTATCTTTTTGGTCTGGGCAAGGGTGACTGCCTCAAAGGTCTCGTCAAGGGTCCCAAACCCACCGGGAAAGATGATGAAGGCGATTGCATACTTCACGAACATCAGCTTCCTGATGAAGAAATACCTGAAGTGGAGCGAGATATCCTGATGTTTATTAGGTGTCTGTTCCGTCGGTATCTCGATGTTCAATCCCACGGAAGGACTTTTGCCCATCTTTGCCCCCTTGTTGGCCCCTTCCATGATCCCTGGTCCTCCTCCGGTTATCACTGCAAAGCCCTCATCAGAAAGTTTCTTGCCCAGTTCCACTGCCTTCTCATAATAGTAGTTCCCGGGACCAAGGCGGGCAGAGCCGAAGACCGATACGGCCGGGCCGAGATCATAGAGTGTTTCAAATCCTTCTACCAGTTCCGACTGGACCCTGAAGATCCGCCACGTCTCAGAATGTCTGATATCCTCCATCAGTTACCTCCTTCAGCGTCCCTCTGCAGTCCGGGCAGAAAGACTCTCTTTTTTGATCTGTAACCTCGACGTCTCCTGAAAAATGCATTATGCATGTTTTTTGCGGGCAGTGCCTCAGGCTGTAGAGATGCCCCATTTCGTGAAGGGCCTCCTTCACGAGCCGGTCCCTGAGAAGGGACTGGTCCTGTCCTCTCCCGAAGAACTCCTCCCTGAACCTTGCTATGGAGACTACAGAGATTCCTTCCACAGGGTCGGCCTCTCCGAAGAGATGTTCAAGGCCGGGTGCAAAGATGTCGTAGTCTATTATGCCTGATACAAGCCCATTCAGGCCCAGGTCTGCAAGGAGATTTATCAGGTCAGATGCCTTTATCTGCTCACGATCTCTCACCACCAGTTCATAGGGGAAGGGTAAGGGGTCGATTATCGATGCAGGCAGGGGGAATGCCTCTGCCAGGACCTCACTGACCTCCTGAAGGAGCCACCACTGGATTTTCCCGATGGGGGCTATGATTATCCTGTCTGCTTCCTGAAACCACATTTCGTAGTAAATTAGTTATTGGTGTATTCGTATATTGGTTATTGGGCAAAGGCTGTCATTAGTCATTGGTTTTTGCCTTTCCCGCCTTTCCGATTTAATGCTTACACACTTTTACTTTTCTCGCTTTTCTCGCGTTCAACGCAACAAACCACAATTAACGCTAAAAACGCAGAACGTCGAACCCAGAACGTAGAACGCAGAACGTATCAACATTGAACCTATCCGCTCCATGCTTCACGCTTTATTTATTGACCTGTTCATTCAACTACAAAAGATATCAAAATTGATACGGGGCAGCAGACCGCTTTTGTACCCCCTCTGAAGGAGGTGCCTGACTGCCTCACGTCCCTCATTGCCCATATCGACGGAGAAATCGTTTACATAGAGGTCGATATGTCTTTTCTGTACTTCTGCTGAGATTTCCTGGGCAAGGCCGCCTATGAATCCGGCAGGCTCATCAGGGAATGTCCTGGCATAGAGGAGGCTTTCACGTATCACTCTTTCCACACCCTTTATGATCTCTTTCCCCAGGGATCTCTTTGCAACGATTCCTCCCAGGGGGATGGGGAGTCCTGTCTCTTCTTCCCACCACATCCCGAGATCGATTAGCTCGTGGAGTCCGTAATCCCTGTAGGTGAAGCGGCCTTCATGAATTAACAGGCCGGCATCAACGCCTCCCTTTTCTACCTCCTCCATAATCTGGTTGAAGGGCATGGGGACTGCATTCTCAACTATTTCGGTATCATATAGGGAGAGAAGGAGAAATGCCGTTGTGAACCGGCCCGGTACGGCGACCTTCTTTCCCCTCAGTCTCTCCGGCGAGAGGGGTTCCCTTGCCACAAGGAGGGGGCCACACCCCCTCCCCAGGGCTCCTCCTGTGGAAAGGAGGCAGTACTCATCCAGAATATGACCTAACACATGGCATGAGACCTTGGTTATGTCAGGACTCCCCGCCATTGCCAGACGGTTCAGTTCCTCCACATCCCGGATAATCGGTGAGAAGCGGAAGCCGGGCAGCCGTACCTTCCCATGCAGGAGGGCATAAAAGATATATGTGTCGTTAGGGCAGGGTGAAAACCCGAGGGTGAGTTCCCTCTCCTCAGACATCATTCCTCCCGGAGAGCGTATAGCCCCCCTCATCGTTACCTTCAAGCCTGTATCCCATGGAGAGGGCTATAGCGAGGAGGGGCCTCCCGAGATAGAAGTCCTCCTCACCTTCAGGAATGATTCCCCTGTTAATGAGGAACTCCCTGAAATGAAGGTCGTAGCCGATCATTTCGAGGACCTCCCCGGTCATGCCGGTCCCGGAGGAAAGGAGTGCGACGAACCTCTCTGCAGGGAGTTTTTCCTCATGGGCCGTGATCAGACCGGAAAGTTCAGGAACGGATATGATGTCGGACCGTTTCAGGCGGCTGGTCTCTGCAAGTTTCTTCAGGG
The DNA here is from genome assembly GCA_015485235.1 of Nitrospirota bacterium. GTDB lineage: Bacteria > Nitrospirota > Thermodesulfovibrionia > Thermodesulfovibrionales > JdFR-85 > WFTX01. The sequence continues at coordinate 3,589 of WFTX01000020.1, forward strand.
GAGCAGGGTTCCAGCACTCCAGTATCCTGCATTGAAGGGGCCTGAAATGATAGAT
>WFTX01000021.1 GCA_015485235.1 Nitrospirota bacterium
CCCTTGAGAGCCTCAACCGACTCCCTGTCACCTATGGCCCCCAGCCCCCTCACGGCATGCACTATAACATGTCCGTCCCTGTCCTGGAGAAGGCGGATGAAGGTATCCCTGTAAGAAGGATCGGCTATATCGGCCATCACGTGAACGACAGTTCCTCTTCTCTCCGGACCAGCCCTTTCAAGGAGGTCCGGGAAGATCCCTGCATTTTCCTGCCCAAGAAAGATAAGCGCCCTGAGAGCCACATCCCTCAGTTCCTCATCATCCGTGATCTCAAGCAGAGGCTCCGCAGCTCCGGGGTTCCTCAAGAGTCCAAGGATGATCGCTGCCGCCCGTCTGACCGGGATATCCTCATGTCCTGTATACCGTAGGATAAGATCAAAGGTACCGGCTCCCAGATGTTCTTTTAACTTTTCAGAGATGACCTCCCCTGGAACGCCCTTCCGGTAGAAGGTCTCCAGTGTTCTTAAAGTCTCCTCCTGGATGGACCTCCTTCTGTCAAGAAGAAGGGGGACAACATCATCAAGGGTATCGGGATCTGAAAAGGCAGCCAGTGCCCTCAGGGCAGGCTCAGTGAGAGGCCTTTTATGGAGAGCCTCCCTGAGTACCTGAATCACTCTCCGGTCACCAATCCTCCCAAGGGCATCAACGGCTGGATAGGCGATCCAGACATCATCCCCCTGGAGGATCTCAATCAATGCATCAATAACGGAAGACTCCCTGAACTTCCCCAAGTACTCAACGGCAGAGGCTCTCACATTCTCGTCTTCATCCTTTATTGCATCCAGAAAGAGGGGGATCACCTCTTTCCCCCCTATCACCCCCAGGACATCAATAATGAACTTCCGGACATCGTGGTTCTCGGTTCTGAATGCCTCCATCAGGGGGAATACTGCCTTTGCCCCGATACTCACAAGTGCCTCGATAGCCGTATTTCGAGCCCCTGCATTATCCTCCAGGTAAAGTAGTTTTATCAGTTCATCGATGTACTCCTCCGGCCGGTAGTCTTCAAGCAGGACCGTCAGGGCGGTCTTCCTGACACGCCAGCTCGGGTCCATGAACCCCTGAAGCGCCGCCTCAAGCCCCTCGGGATTGCCCCGCAGTTGAAGTATCTTCGCTCTTTTCTCCTCTATCATGTCGATGCTTCTGTTATTCCTCATCCTTGACCTTCACTCCCGCACTCTTCATCACCCTTTTCCTCCGGGACCGCTTCTTTGAAGGGTCCTTTTTCCCCTTTTCTTCTTTCACCCTCTTTTCTCCAGCCGGTTTTTCATCCCCGGCTGCTGACTTCATAATCTTCTCTCTCGCCTTATCTATCATCACCTTTTCTTCCCTGGTCAGAACCTTCACAATATCCATCAGTATCAGCACCCTGTCGCTGTCCATCTCTGCTATCCCCTCAATGAACTCCGCTCTGAACCCTCTGAAGAGCCTTGAGGGTCTGTTGATCTTCTTTTCATCAACACTCTCGATCCCGTATACGTGATCCACCAGGAGCCCTATCTTCTCATCACCCATCCAGATTATCATGACCCTCTTCCGTCCTTCACCTCCCTCGAAGCCGAACCTCCTGTCCATTGAGACCACAGGAATCACCTCTCCCCTTACATTCATCACCCCCGGAATAAAGTCCGGCAATTCCGGCACCCTGTGAAGTCTCCCCAGGTTCATTATTTCCACCACGTTTCCAATATCCATGCCAAAATATTCAGAGGCTATCCTGAAGACAATGCATCTCATCTTCTCTCCTCTTCCGTCCTGAACTGGGCCATCTCCTTCCTCAGGGCCTCCACCTCATCCTGGAGTGCGGAAATAAACAGTGAGACCTCTTTTACGTCCCGGACCGTCTCTCTCCCTACGGTCAGGACGGAATCCAGAAGCTGCAATATCGACTCATTCACCTTCTGCTGTTCTGAAGATGCCTCGGATATCTCAGCCGTCATCTGGTTGGCAAGCTCAATGTTATCGGTTATGAATCTCGTGCTTCTCGCCTGCTCCTCCGTTGATTTCCTTGTAATATCCATGGACTCCTTTATCGATGCGATACTCTCAAGAAGATAGGAGATCCCCTTATCCTGTTCCTCAGTAGCCCTGTTGACCTCCAGTATCATGAGTTTTATGTGCTCAATCGCTGTGGCGATCAACTGGATACCCTTGGCCTGTTCTGAGGTCGCTCTCTTGATATTTTCAGCCATATCCGAAGACTGCTGGGAGGAGTAGAGTATCTCCCGGAGGGCCTCGGCGGTCTTCATGA
>WFTX01000022.1 GCA_015485235.1 Nitrospirota bacterium
CTCTTTATCTAACATTTGCATAACTTTGTACCCTCAAGGCAGGGGCTGTACACTCACGGAGTCTTCCGGCAAGACCTTTCCGCGCCAGACACAACATCCAGAACACTCTATGCAGAAATTCACCTGTTGATAAATTCTCATCTCTGTCTCTATTATACAAGCAGAATTTCAAATAATCCCCTTGCGTCGGAAGATCCGTGAGGGTATGCCCCCTGCCGGTCTCCCCTTTTTGCAACGTCAGGGTTTATTTCTTTTTTCAGCAACTATCCTCTCTATCTGGCTGCAGATGCCGTGGAGCATCCCGACCTCCCACTGGGTGAGGCCGGTCCGGCCGAAGAGGTGCCTGAAGTTCCTCATTATCCTCTCTTCCATGTCCACGTCCCCCCTCGGGATGTATCCAAGGAGTTTGAGTGTCTTTCTGAGGTGACCGTAGAGGGACTTCATCTCTTCCTGTGGCACGAGGGGCGGTGTTTCTCCTTCAAGGTTCCTGTCACTCAATTCATAGGCCGTAAGAAGCACGGCCTGGGCAAGGTTCAGTGACGGTGCGGCAGGGTCCGTGGGTATTGTTATCAGGAGTCCGCACTCCTCAGCCTCCTCATTTGTAAGGCCCCTGTCCTCTCTTCCAAAGAGGATGGCCACATCATTGTGTTCTGCGGCCTGCCGGATTTTTTCTGCACCTTCCCTGAGGGGGAGTATTATCCCCCTCTTCTTTCCCGTCCTCCTCGTTGTGCCCACGACCAGTCCCTTGTCTGAGACAGCCTGACTCAAGTCATGATGTACAGCCGCCTGCTCAAGGAGGTCTGTTGCGTGGCAGGCAAGCCAGAAGTCATGGCCATCCATGAAGTCCGGAGGGGGATTGACAAGATGGAGGTTTGAAAAGCCCATGTTCTTGACGGCCCGGGCGGCGGCGCCGATATTGCCGGGTTCCCGCGGGTTTACGAGAATGAAATGTACGCGTTCTCTCCAGTCTCTCATCAGTAAATTTTACCCTACAGGCTTTATTAACCTCAATGTATAATATGCACAGCAAGCCTTTTCCAATGTCTTGCTTGCCCGTATCGTGGCCGCCTCTTCATTTGAGCTCGTATAGGAGGGAAGGCGGGTCTCCCTCGAAACCGGATCTGATGCGATGAGGTTTAATTACAGAGAAACCTGCCCTTTTCACTTAAAATACAGAGACCTGGAAGTTATTGAGAGGCACTGCCGGTATCGCTGAGATCCGGATTTCTCCTGAACCCCGCCTTCCCGGAGATCCCGGTTTCTGGCTTCACCAAGGTGTTTCTTAGTAATACAAATGTAAGATAAATTTCTGCTTGAGGTCATATGCGTCCGGATTTCACGATCTGGAGAGCCTTCTTGTAAATATTACCGTCCCGATAGTGAGAAAGATGATGCCCAGAAAGATCATCCTCATGATCTTCTCTGTAAGCATGGTAAGCGGGGTCCCCCTTATCAGGAGGCTCACTCCCAGATCGATGTACTGTTTAAGGGGGGAGATGTTCGTGGCCAGCCTGAGCCAGTCCGGGAGGGCCTCAGGCGGGACCCAGCCCCCTGACAGAAGCAGCATGGGGGCGAATATCACAATGGTGAGCATCCCTATCTGGCTGAACCTCCTGGCTATTGACCCTATTATGAAGGCAAGCCCCGAGGTTGAGACGAGGTAGATGGCGGTGATCAGTGTAAACGAGGGGAGACTTCCCTTGAGCGGGAACCGGAGCCAGCCCTTGAGGACGAATATGTATGAAAGGGCTGTTACAGCCGTCAGAAAGAGACTGGCACTTATCAGCTTGATCACGACAAGATCCCTTACCCGGAGGGGCGAGAGCATGATCTGTTCAAGGGTGCCGTATTCCCTCTCCCTGATAAGGAGCATGGCCGGAAGGATCATCCCTATAAGGGTCACCACCATGAAGAACTCGTTCAGCCCTTCGTAGATGTCGTCTCTGACATCAGGATTGAAGAGGATCCTGCTACGGAGTTCTACAGGGGGAGATGTTCCCAGACCCTCCCTTTCCAGCGCCCTGGACACAAGATCATTGTTGAACCTGCCAGACGCTTCAGCCAGATAGGCGGTGCTAAGGTATGCGGCGGTACTCTGGGTTCCGTCCACAAGGACCTGGACCTGCGCACCCTGTCTTCTCAGCTCTTTCCCGAAATTTTCAGGTATGACGAGGGCGAGAATAATTTCGGAATCACTGAGCAACCTGTCTATATCTTCAGGCGAAAGGAGATGTATGGGCTTCCTGAAGGCCGGTTCCCTGATATGACCGAGAAGTTCCCTGCTCTTGACTGAACGATCCTCGTCCAGCACACCAATGGAGATATGTTCCGGTATAAGCTGGAAGCCCTTGGCTGCAAGAAAGATATCGAGGGTGAAGGCATAGATGATGAAAATCAGGAGCCCCCTGTCCCTGAGGATATGGAGGATCTCCTTTTTTATCAGTCTCCAGACATAGTGCCGCCGGGCCGGCATCTTCTAACCCTCCCTCTTCCTGAAGGTGAGTGTGGCTGCAAAGAAGACCAGGACTGCATACCCTCCGAGAATCATCAGCGGAAGTGTCATATCAAGGAGGGAGAGGTTCTTCAGGTAGACGCCGTGGATGAAGTCCATGAAGTACATGGTCGGGTAGAGATGGGCCATTATCTTTCCTTCCCGTCCGAGGTTTGCCACAGGTATCAGGAGACCTGAGTAGAGGAAGGCGGGTATCACCGTTATAATCAGGGTTATGATCTGGGCAGAGACGACGGTCCTTGTGACCGATGATATCAGGAGCCCGAAGGAGACATTGATCAGAAGGTATATCAAGGCGGCGGGTAAAAGCGTGAGGATACTCCCCTTCATGGGGATATGAAACAGGATCCTTACGGTCATGACGATGATGAAGAAGTTCACCGTTGAGATAAGTAGATAGGGGATGATCTTTCCGAGGATGAACTCAATCTTCCGGACAGGTGTTGAGTAGATGTTGTAGATGGTCCCGAACTCCTTCTCCCGGGCGATTGCTATTGCAGTGAGGACGGCAGGATTGACAAGCAGGACGATCGCGATAAGGCCGGGTACAAGGGCGAAGCTGCTTCTGAGGGATTCATTGAAGAGATACCTGATCCTGATGTCCACCGGGGCGGGCGGAGGGCTGATCCCCTTCTGAATGAATTGTTCCCTGATGAGGTCGTTGTTGGCTTTGCCGATGATCGCATCGGCGTATCCCTTTACGGTGATGGCTGTGTAGGGATAGCCGCCGTCTATCAGGAGTGAGAGCAGTGCGGTGGCTCCCCTTCTGAGGTTTCTCGAGAAATCGGGAGGGATTATGAGGACGGCTCGCAAGAGTCCCTTCCTGAGAAGCGTTACGGCCTCCCTTTCATTTGTCACCGTCCTGTCCAGAACGAAATACCTCCCTGTGAACCTTTCTCCCAGATCGCGGCTCAACTCCGTACGGTCATAATCTATAATCGAAAAGGGCATGTTTTCTATATCCAGGCTTATCCCGTACCCGAAGACGGTGAACATTATGAAGGGAACGACAAAGGCAAGAACGAGAAAGAGCCGGTTCCTGATAATCTCCCTGAACTCCTTGACGGCGATTGCCCTGATC
>WFTX01000023.1 GCA_015485235.1 Nitrospirota bacterium
AATCAGTAATTGACGCCATAAAGCAGTTGCCTGAACGTGCTATTTTCCTAGGGGGTATTGTCTCATGGGTAGGATTCAATGTAACATATATCGATATAAACAGGGCAGAAAGGTTTGCCGGCAGAAGCAAATATAATCTTCTCAAAAAATTTGCCCTCGCAATGAACGCTATTACTTCTTTTTCTGAAAAACCTCTGATTTTTATATTCCAGCTTGGAATGGCGGTATTTGTTTTCAGCATTTTCATGTTTGCATATGCTGTATTTAAAAAAATTGTTTATGGGGTAGCCATTCTTGGTTGGACATCAATATTTGCCGCCATTTTTTTCTCCACCGGTCTTATCACATTAAGCCTAAGTATTGTGGGTCTATATATCTCAAAATTGTTTCTTGAAGTAAAACAGAGGCCGAGATATCTTATCAAGGAGAAATTTATTTAAAATGACAGAAGTCACGCCACAATACAGAAAAGATTTTAATGATGAAGAGTTTCTGAAAAGCTTCAATCTTGCTTTACAGAAACTAGAAAGAGATTACACTACTAATACTCCCGAACTCAACATCCCTGTAATTTTCATTCTTGGAGCTCCAAGAAGCGGAACAACACTCTTAACCCAGCTAATGGCCGCCAGTGGTTGTTTTACTTATATAGACAATTTTGTTGCCCGTTTTTGGATGGCTCCTGTTGTGGGCATGTATTTAGAAAAACTCCTTCATCTTAGAGATGCTTTTAGTAGCACAGGATACACCTTTACATCTGATCTGGGAAGAACTGAAGGGCTTCTTGATCCTCATGAGTTTTCCTACTTCTGGCAATACTGGCTTAAACCTAAAGGAGATACAGACCTACTGCCACCTGATACTATCAACAATATTGACTTAATCGGATTGAGAAGAGAGGTACAAGCAATGATGAGCCTGTCGATAAAGCCAATTTTCTTCAAAAACAAACTCATTTTTGTAAACCCATGGACTATGAATCGAATATTTTCCAACTCTTTTTTTGTAATAATTAGGCGAGATATTCTTTCCAATGCAGTTTCGATATTGAGAGCAAGAAGAAAGTACTACGGTGATGAAAGAAAATGGTTTTCCACAAAACCTTCACGTTATCACGAGTTAAGAAAGCTGCCGGTTGAAGACCAAATACTAGGACAGATCAGTAATATTTACTCTGACATTGAAAGCCAGTGCCTCGATCTTTCAGACAAGGTTATAAGTTTAAAATACGAAGAAGTTTGTTCAGCGCCCATTGATGCTGTTAGTCAGGTCTGTACTGCAATTGGATTTCAGATTGACAGGGAAGCACTCGGAAATAAAATCCCTGCCAGATTAAACATAAGTATGGTCGATCCTGAATCAGTCGATGCACAAAGATTTCTGAAGGTAATGGATAGGAACACATTATGAAAATCAATCTTTCTTTAATAGGCCTTTTTATGCTAACAATTGCAACAAACATCATAGGGCCTGTAAACCTCAAGGTGATGTCAGGGTTGAACATCCATAGCAACTTGAAAATATTTGTAATTCTGGTGCTAATTCATATAGTGATTGTCTCTACCCGAATGGTTACATGGTTCAAGATTTTGAAAAGAGTTAACTTGTCGATTGCTTATCCGGTGATAAGCTTAACATTTCCTGTCATGTTATTGGTGTCTCATATATTTTTTGACGAAGAAGTAACTACAACTAAAACGTTAGGTGTAGTCCTTATAATAAGCGGATTACTGTTTAATAGCCATAATAATGCATGAATACAAAACAATAGCTCTTATCTTGCCCTTTTTGGCGTCAATATCAGCTGTAGGTGGACAGCTTCTATACAAACATTCGGCCAAATTAAAGAAATCAGAAGACATAGTATGGTTACTGGTGTTAGGTATGGGAAATCTCTTATTTGTCTTCTCAATAATTCTGAATTTTGTCGCCATGAAATACATCCCCTTGTTTATTGTATACTCCTTCACGGCCATGAATTATGTTTTTGTTACAATTGCATCAAGCATGATATTAAGGGAAAAAGTAAAAAGCAATAATATCCTTGCTTCAGTGCTTATAGCCATTGGAGTATTCCTTGCATCTGTTAAATAAATCATACAGGGAGCACAAATGAAGAGAGTGGTTATTTTACAACCTGGCTATCTTCCATGGCTCGGATTTTTTGACCTGATGTATAAAGCCGATATTTTTGTTATTTACGATAATGTTCAGTACACTGTGGATGACTGGCGTAACCGAAACAGGATAAAAACTTCACAAGGTGTAACTTGGCTTACTGTACCAGTAAGGAAGAAGGGGGTGATAAAAAAATTGATTAAAGATGTCGAAATCGATAATTCTCATAAGTGGCAAAAAAAACATCTTAAAACCATTGAAATGAATTACAAGCGTGCACCTTACTATACCGATATTTCAGAACTAATTTTTTCCATATACAGAAAGAAAAATATTCACTACTTGATAGACCTTGACACTGAATTGATTTACAAAATATGTGAATATTTGGGCCTACACAGATCGATCATCTTATCATCAAATCTAAAATCTGAAGGTAAAAAAGACGAACGTGTTCTTTCTATTTGCAAACTACTCCATGCCACTCATTATCTCAGTGGAAATGCAGCAAAAGACTATCTCAGAGAAGAAATATTTGAAGCAGATGGCGTCACTGTTGAATGGCACAACTATAATCACCCATATTACAATCAACTTTGGATGAAGGAACAGGGCTTCATCTCCCACCTTTCGGTTATAGACCTGCTTTTCAATCATGGGCCTGAGTCTCTGGATATTCTGACCGGGAAGAAGGTGATTCCAGAGCCGCCGGGGATCAAAGTCAGGCATGCAGACGAAGCATAGAATGCGAATGCTACATGGAGAAAGTCAAATCATCGATCTGGTTTGGAGTGTTTCTTATATGAAGAACCCTGCGGCCACGATACGGGCAAGCAAGACCGCAGGGTTCTTTGATATGTAAGGAAGTTTTTATCCCATTACATTTTTAATCGTATCGATCGAGTGCATATTCAAGGGGGTAGCGGGGAGAGGGAAAGCAAAAAGACAGGCTGAGGTCGAGGCTAAGGCTGAGCAACCTAATTCACCAATATACCAATATACCAATACACCATCCCTCCATTTGACTGGCTCCCCGGATAACCGTTAAAATTCTTAGATGCTCTGGATACTTATCAGGAGATCCTTCCTCAACCAGAAAAGGGCTGTCGTGTTCATGGTCCTGTCAGTGGCGATCGGGACTGCTGTCGTCGCCTCACTGACAGCGCTCTCACTGGACATCAGCAACAAGGTTTCCCGGGAACTCCGGACTTACGGGGCCAACATAATAGTTGAGCCGAAGGTGGAGGGAATAGCCGCACTCTCCGGAGAGAAGAGGTATCTCCGGGAAGAGGACCTCGTGAAGGCAAAGACCATCTTCTGGAGGCACAACATCCTCGGGCTGGCGCCCTTCCTTGAAGGCAAAGTCATCATCAATGAGAAAGAATACGTACCGGTTATAGGAACATGGTACGAGCATCCAATGAAGCTCCCCGGTGAGAAAGAACCCTTTATTACCGGGACCAGGTCGGTCTCACCGTGGTGGAACATAGAGGGATCATGGCCCCGGAAACAGGACGAGTTACTTGCAGGGATAAACCTCGCCAGGCGTCTCTCCCTTAAGGAAGGAAGCAAAATCCGGACAGGCACCAGGGAGTACACAATAACCGGCACCATTTCCACAGGGGACAGGGAAGACGATGCCCTCGTCGGAGAACTGGACACTGTTCAGGCCCTCCTTGGCCTTCAGGGCAAGATCTCGCGGGTGATGGTAAGTGCCCTCACCACCCCGATGGATGATTTCGCTTACAAGGATCCTGAAAAGATGGCTCCTGCTGAGTATGAGAAGTGGTACTGCACTGGCTATGTGACATCCATTTCAAAACAATTGACAGAGGTTTTCAGGGGCGGAAGGGCAAAGCCCATCTGGCCTGTGGCTGAGACGGAAGGCAAGGTGCTCAGGAAACTGAGTCTCCTCATCTATCTCCTGAGCCTCTTTACGCTCATGGCAGCAGCCCTCGGCGTATCCACCACCATGGTGATGAGCCTCCTGAGAAGGACGGGAGAGATAGCCCTGATGAAGGCTGCCGGCGCTGATACAGGCAAGATAATCCTCATCTTCCTTTCTGAAGCAACAATTACCGGCATCTCCGGTGGTACCATCGGGCTGATACTCTCACTCTTCATAACCGCCTACATAGGGAAAGAGGTGTTCGGAACGGGTCTTGCCCGTCCCTTCATCCTTATTCCCATATCTTTGATAATGGCAATGGTAATATCCATACTCGGCTCACTCCTCCCGATCAGGAAGGCAATCAGGATAAAACCCGCTGTTGTTCTTAAGGGAGGAGGCATATGAAGAAAAGGACCGGCTGGATACTCTATTTCGTCAGGGCTGCGATCAGAAACAGGGGAGGACGGTTTCTTCTCTCCGTCGTTGCAGTCTCAATATCCATCGGCATACTCTCCGGCCTCTATACACTGTCAAGGGGGATCAGGCAACAGGTCGGCGGTATCCTCAGGGCATACGGTGCAAACATGATAATAAGCAAGGCAGGTGAAGATTTCATAAAAGAAAAGGAGGTTCGGATCATAAAGAGCATTCCCGGGATCGAATCCGTCAACCCCCAGATATACCTTGACCTCGACCTGAAGGGCACGGCGATAGAGATAACAGGCACCCCTCCGGATACTCTACAGGGCTTCAGGATAGAGGGCATCCCGCCCCGGAAGAGAGGAGAAATAATGATCGGAAGGGAACTTGCCGGGATACTGAAGATTAAAAAAGGCAGTATCATAAAGTTTGACGGGATGGAAAACCCTTTTACTGTAACAGGCATTTACGAGAGGGGCGGTCCCGAAGACAGGGGGGGAATAGTCAGTATTGATACTGCCCTCGGGTTACGGAAGACAGATGGCTACGACACCCTCCTTGTCAGGGGGGATCCGGACAGGCTGGACGGCCTGGCAGAAAAGATAAGGAACTCACTCCCCGGCCTGAGTGTGAAAACGCTTAAACAGGTCTCCATGGGAGAGTTGAACCTCCTGAGAAAGATGGAAATACTCATGATACTTGTCACCATTGTGATTATGATATCATCGGGCGTTGGGATCGCAAGCTCAATGGGAGCAAATGTTCTTGAACGAAGAGAGGAGATCGGCCTTCTGAAGGCCCTCGGGGCCGGCCCTGGTGAGATAGGTCTCTTTTTCCTTGCCGAGATGGTTCTCTCCGGGCTTGCAGGCGGACTCTCAGGCTTTATGCTGGGGATGATCATTTCCGAAGCCATAACAAAATTCGCCTTCGGCTCCTTCATCCCGCTGCCTCCCGAGGCCCTTCCCCTTGCACTGCTTGCAGGAGTGCTCTTCAATGCCCTTTCAGGCTATGCACCTGTAAAGGAAGCAATGAGATACAGCCCCGCGGAAATCCTGAGAGGAGAATAGCAAATGCCATTTATCGAAGTAAGAGGACTCGTGAAGGAATACCCCACGGCAACAGCCCTGAGAGGTGTTGACCTGGATATAGAGAAGGGGGAATGGCTATCCATAATGGGGCCCTCCGGCTCCGGGAAAAGCACCCTTCTGAACATCCTCGGAGGGCTGGACTCCCCCACTTCTGGAAGTGTAATGATCGATGGTACTGATATTACCACCCTGAACGAAAACCGGCTGACCGTCTTCCGCCGTGAGAGGCTGGGCTTCGTCTTCCAGCAGTCGCACCTGATACCCCATCTGACGGCAACGGAGAATGTGATGATCGCCCAGTTCTTCCACAGCATCCCCGACCGGGAAGAGGCAGAAGAGGCACTCAGAAGGGTCGGCCTTTCGCACAGGCTGAACCACCGTCCAGCTGAGATGAGCGGGGGGGAGCAGCAACGGGTCTGTATTGCAAGGGCACTCATAAACAACCCCTCGTTGCTCCTTGCCGATGAGCCCACGGGAAACCTGGACAGGGAAAACACGAAAAACGTCCTGAACCTGCTCAGGGAACTCCATGAAGAGGAACATTTCACCATTGTTCTGGTCACACATGACCCCTTTGTCTCAAGATGGGCCGAAAGGGAGGTTACCATGGAGGACGGCAGGATCGTGAAGGACGAGGCACTATACTGAACTGGGTGATTTCACGCTCCTCCTGACAAAACAGGTCGGTCTTATGGATTAAACCGATCAACCATTCCACTCCCTGCCAGAAGGAGGCCATAGGAGGTGTCTGCGGGGATTTTGGGGGCACCTTACATCAACCTCTTGAATTACTAAGGAAATTTCAGGTCATAACCGCATGCCGGAGGAGACTGGATCAATTTTATCAGGCGGAACCGGGAGAGGGAGAATCCTTTGTCCGGACAAGGAATAATTCTTGCATATTTTTATTAAAAATTGTAAAAAAAGTGAGGTTAATCCAGAATGGACCGGCTGTTCAGGTTTATACTCACAGGGGTGATCACCTTGTTC
>WFTX01000024.1 GCA_015485235.1 Nitrospirota bacterium
TCGGAGATGTGTATAAGAGACAGGGGTACTGAAGCACGATGAGGAGACAAGGGATATCCCTGTAATCGTGGTTTCTGCCCTTGAGGACAGGGAACGGGGGCTTATTCTCGGGGCAGAGGACTATATAACAAAACCCGTCGATGAAAAAACCCTTATCAACAGTATTGTTCAGGTCCTTGAGAGGAATGCCCCGGGAGAGAAGCCTGCCATACTTATAATTGACAGCGATGAAAAGAGCCTTATCGAGATTTCCGGGGCACTCAGGGACCGGAGATATGATGTAATAGTACATCATATCTCCGATGACATGGAAAGCCTTGCCAAAAAGATCAACAGGACACCGGATCTGATACTCGTGGACATGGAGGTGGCTGGCAACAGGAATCTATGCGGTCTCATGAATGACGAAAAGTTGAAGCGTCTCTTCTCTGATGCAAGAATACTTTTCATTATAAAGGAAAAAGGGAGGTCTGACTATGCAGAAGAAGATACTCATAGTGGATGATGAACCTCATATAAGGCTCCTGCTTGAACAGACACTGGAGCATCTTGAGGATGAGGGGGTGGAAATACTGACTGCTGACAACGGTCTTGACGGTCTTGAACTGATAAAGACTGAGAGGCCAGGTATAGTCTTTCTGGATGTGATGATGCCGGGGATGAGCGGGTTTGATGTCTGCAGGACTGTGAAGAAGGACCTCAATGTAAAGGATGTCTATATCGTTCTCCTCACCGCCAAGGGACAGGAATTTGACAGAGAGAAGGGAATGGAATCCGGTGCCGATCTCTATATGACCAAACCATTCAATCCTGACGAAGTGGTTGAAAAGTCTGCAGAGATTTTAGGGGTTGTGTCATGAAACAGGAAGATGAAATGTCTCTTAATCTGCTCTTCCTGCACGGACTGGGTTGTGGTGGAGATACCATTTCCATGCTCAATGCCGAACAGCCGGACATAGTCTCTTTTTTCCGGGGAGTTGGAGTCAAACTCCTCTGGCACCACACCCTGTCGGTAAAAGAGGGAAGCAAGGTAACGGACCTGTTCAGGGATATACTGGATGGCAAGATCCAGTTGGACATCCTCCTTCTGGAAGGTGCCGTCCCGGCTGAAAGGAATTCCCACAGCCTCGGCGGGCGCTCTTTCACCAGGTGGTGCATGGATCTTGCAAATGTTTCGGAATATACTGTTGCAATGGGAACTTGTGCATCCTTCGGTGGAATTCCAGCTGTAAGGGGGAACACTACAGGTGCAACCGGCCTCCAGTTTGAAAAGGAAGTATCAGGGGGGCTGCTGGGGAGTGATTACAGGAGCAGGGCAGGGCTTCCTGTAATCAATCTCCCCGGCTGTCCTGCCCATCCCGACTGGGTTTTAGAAACACTGCACCTGATTGCAAACGGAAAACTGTCGGAGACTGACCTGAACGACGTCAACATGCCGCTCCATTTCTATAACAGCCTTGCCCACCACGGCTGTCCCCGAAACGAGTTCTACGAATTCAAGTCCTCTGCGAGGGAATATGGGCAGATGGGATGCCTCTTTGAATTCCTGGGCTGTCGTGGAACCCAGTGTGAATCTGACTGTAACAACCGCCTCTGGCTCGGAAGAACAGGCAGTTGTACAAGGGGGGGATTCCCCTGCATAGCATGTACCTCTAAGGATTTCCCCCATGAGGGAAGCAGGTTCTTCGAGACGGAACTCATCGGGGATGTCCCCAAATTTCTCCCCCGTGATGTCCCCAAGGCATGGTACATCGGGATAACAGGTCTTTCCAAGATGGCCACTCCCGAACGTCTGAAGGCAAATGCCGTCTCACCTCACAGAATTCACACTCCTAAAAACAGGAAGGGAGATTAACGATGTCCAGAGATTTGATCATTACCCCCTACAGCCGTGTCGAGGGCGACCTCCGGATCCATCTCTCTCTCGAAGATAAGACTGTAACAGAGGCACGGGCCTCCGGGGTCATGTTCAGGGGATTTGAGCATATCCTGAGGGGACACCATCCCGAGGACGCCATTGTCTATACACCTCGGATCTGCGGCATCTGCTGCATCTCCCACTCCGTTGCTTCATCCCTGGCGCTCAGGGCGGTATCTGAAGATTTCAGCCCCTCCCCTGCGGGAGAGATTGCAACTAACATTGCCCATGCAACCGAAAACGTCATGAGCCACATAACCCAGTTCTATCTCTACTTCCTCCCTGACCTTTTGAGTAACCGGTTCTCCAGTTTCAGCATGTATGACGAGATCAGAAAAAGATTCACTCCCTTTGAAGGAACTTCCACCCTCCAGGCAATAAGGGAGAGGAAGAAATTCCTGGAGATACTCGGCTATCTCGTCGGGAAATGGCCCCATACGCTTGCCATCCAGCCTGGAGGAATAACAAAATCCATTGAATCATCGGACATCTATCATGTACAGGGAATCCTTAAGGATTTTACGGCCTATATTGAGTCCAGACTTGTCGGGATGCCTCTTCGGAAATATCTCGAGATAGATACAGAAGAGAGACTTGAAGAGTCTCTCCTGAATGAAAGAGACACACTCTCGGACATGGGGCTCTTTTACATGGCAGCAAGGGAACTTGAACTCTTGGAACTTGGCAGGGGGCCCGGCAGGTTTATTTCAGGCGGGGCCTATCCGTTCCAGGAAGATGGACATTTCTTCCAGCCTGGATACTGGGATGGTGAACTTGAACCCCTCGATCCCGGAAACATCTCCGAATCTATAACCCATTCATTCTTTTCCGACGGCAATGAGTTTTCATCCCCTTTTGAAGACCGTTCCGAGCCATCTCCAGAAAAGGAGAGTGCCTACAGCTGGGCCAAGGCACCTCGGTACAGAAAGCAGGTAGTGGAGGTCGGTGCAATCGGCAGGCAGGTCGTATCTGCTGAACCGCTCATTACCGATCTGTACGGGCGGTATGGCTCCACCGTCTTCACCCGTGTTTTTGCAAGGCTCCATGAAGCAATCATACTCCTCGCCGCTATGGAGGAATGGGTATCCCGACTTGACTCTTGCGCAGATTATTACGTAAAGAACAAACTGAAGGATAACGCGAGGGGTACGGGCATTACCGAGGCAGCAAGGGGTTTCCTCGGACACTGGATAGTAGTTAAAGAAGGGAAAATCAGTAACTACCAGGTCATCACACCTACAGCCTTCAACTGTTCTCCCCGTGATCACAGGGACAGGCCCGGTCCGGTTGAGCAGTCTGTAACAGGAACGGTGGTTGCGTCTGAAAATGACCCGGTAGAGGTGGACATTATTATAAGGTCCTATGACCCCTGTCTTGTATGCACAGTGCATTGAAAGGTCAAGGATGAGTCGGGGATCGGCAACTTAACAACTCACTGTAAGGAGCACATTTATTCAATGAACAAACCAACCTATGAAGAACTGCTGGAGAAGGTAAAGGAATACGAGATACAGGAAAAGGTCTTCAAGACCATTATCGAACAGATGGAAAAACTCTATTCCGAGATTGCCTCGAACCAGACGGAGATCGAGAAACAGAACGAAAGGCTTAGAGAGGAGAGAGGAAAACTCAACGCCATTCTGGAGAACATCGCCGAGGGGCTTGTTGTAGTCGACAGAAAGGGCATAATCATTACAGCCAATGAGGTGTTCTGCAAATACTTCGGAAAGGATATCTCCACCATAATCAATTCTGACATACGGGATGTTATTGATAATCCCGACTTCCTTGACTCTCTGACAAGGACCATCAAACCCCCGGGAGATACAACAACAAGGTTGATCAGACTGAATGATGAGCGTTACATAAAAAATGTTACCTCTGCGATAAGGATGGATGGAATACTCTACGGTGCTGTCAGCACCTTCAGGGATGTAACCCACGAAGTCAAACTTGACGAGATGAAGACGAGTTTTCTCTCCACGGTCTCCCATGAATTGAGGACACCGCTGACGTCAGTCCTGGGATTTGCAAAGATCATAATGAAGAGACTGGACGAAGTTGTTTTTCCACTGGTCCGGACTGACGAAAAGAAGGTCAGGCGTGCCATGGAGCAGGTAAGGTCCAATCTTGAGATAATCGTTTCCGAAGGAGAGAGGCTCACGTCCCTGATAAATGATGTCCTTGACATAGCCAAGATAGAGTCAGGACGGATTGAGTGGAAGAAGGAGGAGATGGACATAAGGGAAGTGATAGAGAGCGCCTTCAGTGCGACGACGGCGCTTTTCGAGTCAAAGGGGCTGTACCAGAAGAAGGATCTTCCCGGCCATGAGCTCATGGTAAAGGGAGACAGGGACAGGCTGATCCAGGTGGTGACCAATCTGTTGAGCAATGCAGTAAAGTTCACTGACAGTGGGGGGATAACCTGCAGGGTAAGGGAGTCGGAGGGGAAGGTCAGGTGCGAGGTGGAGGATACGGGTGTGGGGCTACCGGAGGGTATGCTTGAGGCGGTCTTTGAGAAGTTCAGGCAGGTTGGGGATACGCTGACGGACCGTCCCAAAGGCACGGGGCTTGGATTGCCCATTTGCCGGGAGATAATAGAACATCACGGGGGGAGGATCTGGGCTGAGAACAGGGAGGGAGGCGGGAGCAGGTTTGTATTCGAACTGCCTGCGGGAAAAGGTGTGTCTGAAGGTGATGAGATTCCCCCCGAACACAGGGATATTCTGCTTTCTTCAATAGAAAACAGGCTGAGTGAGGACGACAGGGGCGCTAAGAGTATCCTTGTAGTGGATGATGACATTTCGTTAAGGGTTCTTCTCAGGCAGTATCTTGAGGAGCGGGGCTACCGGACAGAGGAGGCAGGCGATGCAAGGGAAGCGATAAGGAAGGCACGTCAGAAAAAGCCTGATCTCATCCTGCTTGATATAATGATGCCCGATCTGAGCGGGTATGATGTACTGAGGGTACTGAAGCACGATGAGGAGACAAGGGATATCCCTGTAATCGTGGTTTCTGCCCTTGAGGACAGGGAACGGGGGCTCATTCTCGGGGCAGAGGACTATATAACAAAACCCGTCGATGAAAAAAATCTACACAGAAGCATTATGAAGGCACTTGAGAAGGACGAGTCCCTGGAAAGGCCTCGAATACTGATAATTGATACCAATGAGCAGTATCTGCACGAGATAGCCCAACTCATGCTTGAAAGAAATTGCGATGTGATCAGGTGGAAGACAACCGATGACATTGAGCATCTGACCCGGGACACTGAGAGATTTCCCGATCTGGTACTCGTTGATGCTGAAGCTGCTGGAAATGAGAGATTCTCCGCCTGCCTGAAGAATGAAAAGGCAAGACGTTTTTTTGACAAGGCAAAGATACTCTTCATGATCAAACCCTGAAGGGCTCTGAGTTACCTTTTCCAGCCATGGAAGGCTACACGCCGACATTTCCCTGATCCCCGAATTGCCGATAGAAAACTTTCAGAGAGGCGATTGTGATCTGCTCTTTGCAGGAGTTCCCCCAGAAATAAGAGGCAGAGTGAAGCAACAAATTGATAAATAAGCAGAAGTAAGGATGTATAAGTAGTGTTGTAATTTTTTAAGGTGAACAGAAGTTTCTCCAGGGAAAGGAAGAGAAAATGTTCCGGGCAGGCCTCTTAATCAGTCCTTATCAAAGCGCTGATGGTGATGAGTAGAGGGAGTTTGTTGTGGATCGGCGCCATAAGGGAGTCTGTTTTTGCACACAGAAATCCTGACAGACGATAAAGTACATACA
>WFTX01000025.1 GCA_015485235.1 Nitrospirota bacterium
CCGCAAGACGGTGATACACCGGTGGGCATAGAATACAAGGTCCTCACTTGTCGTCTTATAGAAAAAGAGTGGTGTTTTTTCTTCCCCGTAAATCGTTTCAAGCATCACATAGAATTCACCTGGTCTTACCCTGTTTTCGTATGTCGTCATAAAGAAATTAACCAAAAGGAGGAGCGAGAGGGCCTTTATCAGGATGAGAGGGATAAAGCGGCTGCTGTTTCCGGCATTCACCGTGATCAAAACCGTAAGAACAAGTGTGAGTATCCCGCCGAGGGGAAGAAAGGGGTGGAGGTCATCGATAAGAAAGGGACTGATTGCTATGGCAGCCAGCTCCACCAGGGCCATGATCATAAAACCTGACCTCACCAGCCTCCGTGAGGGCAATCCCCTGACGATTGCAAGGCCTGTAAGGATGGCTATGGGAGGATAGGCGATCAGTATGTAGTTGTGGAGTTTATTCACGGATATGCTGAAGAAGAGCAGGACTGAGAACATCCAGGCAAAAAGAAAGAGTTCGGCAGTCCTCTTGCTGAAGCCATCCCGTATTATCTTCAGTACTCCTCCTGAGAAGGGAAGCCATATGTACAGTGCTCCGAAAAAGATGGGCAGGTAATAATAGAAAGCAAATGGATGCTGTCTCGCCTTGCCGGTGAAGCGGTACAGGTTGTGGTAGAGGAAGAACTCCCGGAAGTACCTGTAACCGTGAATCTTTATCATCACGATATACCAGGGAAGGCCGATGAGGCAGAAGAGAACAATCCCGTAAGGATCAAACAGTCCTTTAATTGTTCGGAGAATTCCGTCTCTGTAGGTGAAATAGATTCCGCATACCATTAACGGGATAAGTACCCCGAGGGGACCCTTTGTGAGGAATCCGAGGGCCATTGAAGCATAGGCCCCCACAATACGGACCCTGCTCTTATGGTTTACCCCTGTCCATAACAGGTAGATTGAGAGGGATTCAAAGAAGACCAGGACCATTTCAGGTGCCACGGCCCTGCTCATAACCCATACATGAAGGGTACTGCTGAATACGGCGGAGCCTAATACAGCAACAGTTCTGCTCCATTGCTCCCTCGAAAACCGGTAAATGATCAATATTACTCCCAGGGAGGCGGCAATGGATGGAAGCCTGGCCGCCCAGTCTGAAACACCGAAAATGCTGTAAGAGAGGGATATCAGCCAGTATATGAGGGGAGGTTTGTCAAACCGGACCGCGCAGTTGAAGGTAGGGGTAATGAAATCGCCGCTTCTGAGCATCTGTTCTGCGGCAAAGGCGTATTTCGGCTCATCAGGAGGCATAAGGGGGAGGGAGAATATACCGTTAAAGATGAAGATTACCCAGATGGATAACAGGAGGAAGAGGCTGAATGTCTCCGTATTCTCAAAAGATATGATTTCTTTCTTCATTGGTATTCTTCTCCGGCATTTAGAAGCCGGAGCTGTGGCCTGGCATGCAGGTGCCCACCCCTTCCGTCTTCTATCATCCGTACCGGATATGGTAAAATATATCAGATGATTGCTTCAATTCTTGCCATCATTACAGGTGTCCTATACATACTCATTCCCCATTTCGTCCTTCCCCTTGACTATATCAGGGGTGGAACAGGGGCGATGCTCCTTTCGGAATGTTTCCTTAAATACCATCCTGAGGCATATCTTGGAGGGTTACTGATAGCAGCAGGACTTCTCTCACTCAAGGATAAGAGGTTTCTGCTTTTCGGCTCCATAGTGGGGATGACAGGGCTTGTTCAGGCCTTTATCCTGAGGCCGGTAAGTTATTACTTCCAGACAGCAGAACCAATCGTTGTCCTGGGGCAGACCTATTCGGTAAGGGCCCATGTAAATATAAAGTATGCACTGATTGTTCTTTCCCTGCTGACCCTGTTCGTATCGGTTCTTCCCTTTCTCAAAAAGGGAATCTCCGTTGCAAGGGTAACGCCTTACCGGATCTCTTCTGCAAATCTGAGAAGAAGGATCTTCAGGACCGCCGCACTTCTCATAAGCCTTACCATCGTAATAGGGGCCTTTTTTTCGGACATACTCCTTTCCCGCAGCATAGAGAACACTCTCGAGATCGGTGCCGGCCGGCTCGGAGCCGACCTGATGGTCGTTCCTGAAGGAGAACGAAAGGCTGCACAGGCGGTCCTTTTGAGCGGTGGACCGACAATGTTCTACATGAAGCGGGATGTTCTTGATGGTCTCAGGAAGCTGCCGGAGGTGGAACAGGTCTCTCCCCAGCTTTATGTCCAGCCCTTCTCCTACAAGGTATGCTGTACTGTCGAGAGCATACTCATCATAGCCTATGACCCCGAGACGGACTTTACAGTAAAACCATGGATCCAGTATTCCCTGAGGGGGAAACAGGCCCCCTATGACCTGGTTGTGGGAAAGTTGGTGAAATACTATCCAGGCCAGAGTATGAACCTCTTTGGACGGAAACTGAAGGTGGTAGCGAGCCTTGAGCCTACCGGCCTTGGCTATTTTGACAATTCCGCCTTTATCCCCCTTGGAGGTGCCAGACGTCTTCTTGCTGATCTGAAGAAGCGCGAGGAGGTCAGGAGGATACCGACACGCCAGGAGATACTCGATGAGTCCTTCTCGCACCTCTTTGCCTCTGACAGGGAGAAGAGGGTGGATATAAAAGATATAGACCCCGACGGATTCTCTGCCATTTTTCTGAAGGCCCGGGACAATGTTGATCTAAAGGCCCTGACCAGGAAGATAGAGGAGAGCTTTGAGGGCGTGAGTGTCATAAATGTGAGGGAGGCGACAGTATCGGTCAAGAGGCATCTTTCTTCCATCCTCAGCGCCTTCATGCTTCCCATACTGATTCTCCTCCTTATGGGGACGGTAATTCTGGGAGTGGTCTTTGGTATGAGTGTTACCGAGAGGCAGAGGGAGATAGGGCTTATGAGGGCTGTAGGGGCAAGGAGGTCTGACATATTCAGGATGATAATCACTGAGTCATTGATACTGTCCGGGATAGGCGGTGTCTTCGGGATGCTCTTCGGGGGGAGTATTGTATTCCTTTTCAAGAACCAGATAATGGCCGCCCTGGACCTTCTCTATATCTGGCCCTCTCCGAGGGTGATATTGACGGTTTTTCTGCTGACTGTCCTGGTCTCTGTGACGGTCGGGGTGTTTTCAGGGCTCTATCCGGCACTCAGGGCTTCACGGATGGAACCCTACCATGCCATAAGGTCCGGGGAGAGGTAATTCTTAATCCACCGTTTTCGGGTTTATCAGGCTTTCGCCTGATCTCTGGCTGGAGAAGAAGGGTTCCTCCAGGGCCTTCTCTATTTGAGCAGGTGAGCCCTTTTCATCCACCACAAAGGAGGAGACAAAGGCCTTGCCGTTCTTCAGTTCCACACCCTTCCAGATATGGCAGGACTTGCAGAGGGCATAATTCTTTATAACCCTTCTCTTCGGAAAATCGATTATGGTGAGGGTTGCCTCATCATACTCCGGCATCTGGCTGGAGATTACATAGGCGTACTTCCCATCACTGGAGAAGCTTATCTGGACTACATTGCCACCTACGATGATATTGTCAACAATTTTTCCTGTGGTGGTGTCTACAATGTTTATGCCACCAGGCACAGCATCCGTCTTTGCAAATCCCACACCGTAGGGCATACCGTTCCTGTACTCGTTCCCCTCAGCCACCCATATGGTCTTTTCAGAGGGTGGGAATGCCGCTCCGTGAATGGAATTTCCGGCATTTCCGATCTTCCTGACCACGGTAAGATCCTCGAGGCGGAGTATTCTGATGGAGGAGTCTTTGCTGTTCGTGATGGCAATCCAGGTGCCGTCCGGTTTTTTCATGGTTGCAAGACCGCATTCACCCGGTTTGAGCACGGTGAGGGGTGACAGTTCACCATCCTGGGGAAGAAAGCGGATCAGGCTCCTCTTCACAGGATCGGTGAGCAGGACCTCACCGGAAGCAAGCATCGTGGCTGAACATATCTCTCTGGTAAGCCTTCGTGTATCAGACTGGCTTCCATCCCTCAGATTTATCCGTTTCAGTCCTTCGAACTTCCCGAAGATGAGAAGTTCATCTGTCTTCCTGGAAAGAAGGAGTGTGCTCTCCTTGATCCCTGTCCTTATCCGGGCTATCTCACCGGTGGCCATGTCAAGAACGGCGACATGACCGCCTCCTCTTGCCTGGACATAGGCAAGCCCGTTAAAACTGGGAGGTCTGTAACCGGAAGGCTCCTCTGGACTGGAACAACTGGAAAGGATAAGTAAACAGACAACACTTAAAATGATGAGAACCTGTCTCATTTCCCCTCCTCCATGTTTTTTGTCAGTTTATTTCATCCTGATTCTGTAACTCAGAATGCTTATGCCTTCTTCTTTGAGGCTGTCGTTGAGCCCCAGATGTATCTCTGCTATAATGGGAATCCTGACTTTGGGATCACCAAGGTCAGTCTCAGACGTCACCATCTTCTCCAACAGCCTGGTCAGTCGTTCCCTGATCCGCTCTCTTATTTTCTCATTTGTCCTCTCTATACCGAAGCTCCTGGCTACAGTCTCAGGATCGTCTATGGAGTAAGTGACCTGGCTCTCAATCCTTCCCTTTTTGTCTCCTGGTATGCTGTATCCTTCATCACCTATGAATGAGATGACCTCGGCTCCAGTGGGTAGAGTAGCGTACTTCTGGACAAAGGGAATCACAAAAGGCTTTTCTCCTTCCCTGAAGATACGGTAATCGCCGGTGATGCCTTTTGTAAGTCCTATCTCCCCGTTCTTAACGGGCGGTTTCCTGCCCAGAAAAAAGGAGAAAAACAAGAACGCTATGACGAGTGCACCCAGAAAAACGGTTGCTTTTGTTGCGCTACTGCTCTTTGTATTTTTCATCAAGCAACCTCTCTATAAGTTTTATTCTTGAAGTATCAAGCCAGTCTTCCTCTCCGATGAACTTTTCCCTGATTATTCCGTTTCTGTCAATAAGGAAGGTAGTTGGATAGGCATAAACCTTGAATTTTTTTGCCGCTTCTATTTTTTTGTCATGGAGAATGATAAAGGAAAGGGGAATTTTGCTGAGAAAGCCCTCAATTGCCGCCTTGTCGTTATCAATAGAGACGGCAACTACCCTGAATCCCTTCTCTTTGTATCTCTTATAAAGCTTCTCAAGGGCCGGCATCTCTCTTTTACAGGGAGCACACCATGTCGCCCAGAAGTTAAGGAGTATGACATCACCTCTGAAGGATTTAATGGATGTACTCTTTCCGTTGAGGTCAGGCAGGGTGAGTCGGGGGGCCTCTTTGCCTATCAGACCCTCTATCTCCCACGGTGCTGGGGGGATTGCCGATGCGGTTACTGAGACGAAAATTAGGATGAAGGCAATCGTAACTGTTTTCATGTAGTATTTTATCATAAGTGCCCTTGTTTTTTGGAAAAAACAGTTTTTGTTTTTTGTTCACGAGGTTAAAGTTTCCCCGGGGCTGTCCGATAAGATTAGTAAACAAGCAGGGAAGGGAGGTTGATCCTATCTTGGACATTGCTACGATTATTGGTATAGTCGGGGCACTGGGGCTTATACTGGCATCAATAATGATGGGAAGCCCCCTCAGTGCCTTCATCAATATTCCGAGTATAATGATCGTCTTCGGCGGAACTATTATGGCTACCCTTATAATGCAGAGGCTTCCTGTCGTCCTCGGGGCGATAAAGGTGGCGATGAATGCCTTTTTCGACAAGACCGACCCGGCGGATAAGATAATAAAACAGATCATCACCCTTGCCGGGAAGGCCCGGAAGGGGGGGCTCCTTGCCCTTGAGAATGAGAAGATAAAGAACCCCTACCTGGCAAGGGGTATCAGGATGGCCGTTGACGGGATAGAGCCCCAGGAGATAATCCAGACCCTCAGGATAGAGCTGGCCTCCCTGCTGAAGAGGCATGAGACCGGTCAGAAGGTCTTCAGGTTCATGGGAGCCACTGCTCCTGCCATGGGGATGATCGGTACACTGATCGGGCTTGTCCAGATGCTCCTTTCCATGAGTGATCCTTCAACCATTGGTCCTGCCATGGCGGTCGCCCTTCTTACAACCTTCTACGGTGCCGTCTTTGCCTTTGTAATCTGTAATCCCATTGCGGAGAAACTTGAGAACCGGACCAAGGAGGAACAGGTGATACTTGAGATCATAATAAACGGGATAGACGGGATCACAAAGGGGATAAACCAGTCGATCCTTGAGGATAAGCTGATTGCATTCATAGCACCAGGGATGAGAAAGAGGAAGTAGGAATGGAAGAAGATGGAAGATCAGGAGGAGGCGGGGGAAGCGGCGCTCCTGCCTGGATGGCGACCTTTGCAGACATGATGAGTCTGCTTCTTACGTTTTTTGTCCTCCTGCTCTCCTTTGCCACTATGGATATAGTCAAGTTCAGGGATGCCATGGGCTCGATCCAGCAGGCCCTCGGTTTCATGCCTGCCGGAACGGGTATGTTCCAGCATACAAATAAGCCAACTATCTATGAAAAGCCCCTTGCCACATCTTCCCTCACTAATGGAGCACTGACCAGTGAGATGGTAAATGAGATGAGTGATGCCATATCGGAAGAGTTGAAGGAGGTTATTAAGCAGTACGGCCTGGAGGATGAGGTTGAGGTGGAAAAGTCAAAAAGAGGGGTGATACTGAGGATGAGAGGGAAAGTGCTCTTCAATGCCGGGGAGGCTGAACTTAAGGAGAGCGCATATCCCATACTGGACAAGATTGCCGACCTGATGAGGAAGTTTCCGAGTAATGTCTCCATAGAAGGGCATACAGACAATATCCCTGTTAACGGAGGCCGTTACTCCTCGAACTGGGAACTCTCTGTGGCCCGTGCCATATCAGCGCTCAGGTACTTCCAGAAACTGGGGGATATCGATCTTCAGAGGATCAATATTGCAGGTTTTGCCGATACCCACCCCATTGCAGATAACAGCACCCCCGAGGGAAGGGCGAAAAACAGGAGGGTGGAGTTTGTCTTTTACAAGGAGTGATCTCCTTCTATCTCTTCAAGCAGCGGAGGAAGATCTCTCAGGTCTTTTCTCAGGATAAAGTCCGCCCCTTTCAGCATCTCGGGAGGTCTGTAGCCGTAGGGGACGGCGATTGTGACAAGACCGGCAGCCTTCCCGGTCTGGATGTCGATGTCACTGTCTCCTACCATGACGGTCTCTTCCCTTTCTGCTCCGGCCCTTTCACAGGCCAGTAATGCCGGGCGGGGAGAAGGCTTTTTCTCCCCGGCGGTATCGGGACCGATTATGCTCCTGAAGTATCGGGCAATGCCAAGATCCTCAAGGAGCCTAACAGAGAGCCGTTCACGTTTGTTCGTTACGACAGAAAGGACCCTTCCCTTCAGCATATCCAGCGTCTCAGTAACACCGGGGTAGAGATGTGAATGCTCTGAGATGTGCTCTTCATAGTATTTAAGAAAGTCAGAGAGAATTGTGTCTTTTTTCAGGGACACCTCCTCAGGGAGAACTTTCTCTATCAGCCTTCCGATCCC